>JBDRTM010000039.1:0-15980 GCA_043824065.1 Planctomycetota bacterium
AGCATTCTTACGAATACCTGACTCGACAATGGGTCACTTTATATTACCAAGTATCAAATCATCAATATTCGCTAAAAAATAAGGTTTTTGGTAAATTCCATTGAGTTGATATTCTATTCTACCCCCGGTTATGAACGTATCGAAACAGACAGGTTACCCTCTTATAAACTACCCGACGTTTTTAATATATTTCCAAATTTTAATCTTGCAGAAAATTCAGATTTGGTGTATAATACTGCATCCGGTAATATCGGACTGAATAGTGTAAAAATGCTGAATTAATGGAACAAAAGGCTGTTCTTGCGCATCTTGAAGAACAATTATAAGCAGAGTGTCTTTTGAAATGAGGAGTGTTATTATGAGCAGAAAAAAAGGTTTTACCCTAATCGAGCTTTTAGTGGTAATTGCTATCATAGCATTATTGATGGCAATATTGATGCCGGCACTGGCACGGGTAAAGGAACAGGCCAGAACTGTTGTCTGCCTGGCAAACCTCAAACAGTGGAACCTTATATTTGAGTTCTATATGGACGAAAATGACGGTAAATTCTTTAGCGGTTTTGGAAATAACACTTATTGGTGGATAGCGCAATTGTCACATCGCTATCAAAGTCGTATCCAAAACAAGATATGGTTCTGCCCGACGGCCAGGAAACCTTTGATTGATGAAAGTGGCAATCTCGGGCAGCAGTTCAATGTTTTTTCTGCCTGGGGCATTTATTACTCCGGCCACAGTAACCTCACCCCGGACGGTATCGCGGGCAGCTATGGCTTAAATAGCTATCTGCTTGACACACCAGCACCACCGAGCCACACATTTGAGAATGGCATCCAGGCCGACAATTTCTTCAAAACTCCGAGGGTTCAGGGCGCAAACAATATTCCGCTTTTGTTAGATGCCCTGCGTTTCGACGTATGGCCGCAGGAAACGGAACTACCTGCAGAGTATGAGTTTGCGCTCTGGACCGCCAATCACATGGGACGCTCCTGCGTCAACCGGCACGATGGGTATATAGGCTTATCCTTCGCTGATTTCTCGGCGAGACAGGTGGGACTAAAAGAGCTGTGGGTGTTGAAATGGCATAAGAGGTTCAACACATCGGGTCCTTATACCTTGGCCGGCGGTGTTCAGGCCAGCGACTGGCCGGAGTGGATAAGGCCTTACAGGGACTACTGAGAAATGTCTATCGCGCAGAAAAGGCCGGTCCCTTGCAGTTCGAGCTTTTTTGCTGTCTGATGTTTTTAAAAAACCTGTTTTTGGGGCATAGTACAAGAAGGGTATTATCGTGCACAGAAGAGAAGGGTTTACCCTGTTAGAAATTAAGATTCCTGATCGGGAAAGCGGAAGGTTTCTCCGAAAGGAGTCCTTAGGACTAACGGGCTTCACACTAATTGAGCTTTTAGTGGTAATCGCTATCATTGCAGTATTGATGGCCATCTTGATGCCGGCTCTAAATCGGGCCAGGGAACAGGGCAAGCGTGCAACCTGCCTGAGCAATCTCAAGCAGCTGACCCTTGCCTGGATTATGTATGCCGATGAGAACGATGACAATCTCATTAACGGCGATACCGGGGAGTACGGCATACATCAGAATGAGACTCCCTGGGTACTCGCTGATTGGCGCTCCGGTATGAGTGTAGATCAAAAAAGGGATGCTATCCTGAACGGGGCCTTGTGGCCATACGTCAAGACCTTGAAACTTTACAAATGCCCGACCGTTAACAAGATCGTTCGTTCAGGCGCTCAGGAAGAAATGTTGCGAACGTACTCTGTGTCTGATTCTATGAACTGTAAGAACTGGGACAGCATGGGTGCGGAGATGATTAAAAAAAGAATGGAAATTCCCAACCCTGCCTACAGGATTGTCTTTCTTGATGATGGCGGTACAATAACTTCTGCTCTGGGTGGTTGGACGGTTTATGTTAAGCAGGAGCAGTGGTGGGATCCGCCTCCGGTTCGGCACGGTGACGGAACGACCTTTTCTTTTGCAGACGGGCACAGTGAATATCACAAATGGAGAGACCCGCGTACAATTGAGTTTGGCAAACGGGTGCCGCCGACGGCTTTCTCCGGGACACAAGCCGGCAATGAGGATCTTCACTGGGCCGCCGTGGCTATGTGGGGTAAGGCGGCGAAACATCAGGATTAACACACAGCAGTTACAGCCACAGGTGTGTTTCTTGTGCTAATTGGTTCTTTGGAAAAACGTTTCTTTGGAGGACAAGGAGAAAATTCAGTTATGCGCATACAAAAAGGATTCACCTCGTTAGAAATTAAGGTTCCCGATCGGGAAAGCGGAAGATTTCTAACGGGATTCACACTAATAGAACTTTTGGTGGTGATCGCCATCATTGCATTGTTAATGGCGATATTGATGCCGGCACTGCAGCGGGTAAAAAAACAGGCAGAAGGAGTTACTTGTCAGTCTAACCTCAGACAATGGGGCACTATCTTTGCAATGTACACGGACGACAACGAGGGCTATTTCCCCGAACGCAAAAGCGGCGGTGACGCTTACGGACGCTGGATGGACTCAATGCGGGAATACTATATCACCGCCGAAGACATACGCCTCTGCCCGGTAGCCAAAAAAATCGCCAACCCGGACATGATACAGGGGATCGATTGGTGGGGCAGCACGTTTACCTCCTGGGGAAACATCCCTGGCTGGGATGCCGGAGGACAGCGTACAATAGGCTATTACGGCAGCTACGGAGTAAATGGCTTTATATATGTGCCGGTGGGCAGTGACGTTTATGGAAAAGCGACTCATAGATTCTGGAGAACTATTAACGTCAAGGGCGGCAATAATATACCTATGTTCCTGGATTGCTATTTCTGGTGTGGATGGCCGGATGATGACGACACCCCTCCGGAATACGATGGCCATCAGCTCCGCCCTGACGAAAATGCAATGAACCGTTTCTGCCTCAACCGCCACGAGGGACATGTAAATATCATTTTTATGGACTATCACGTCCAAAAAGTAGGGCTTAAACAGTTATGGACATTAAAGTGGTCTCGTGATTTCAACCTGGTAAACCCCTGGACCACCGCTGGCGGTGTCCTGCCGGCCGACTGGCCCAATTGGATGAGTTCTTTTAAGGACTAATGAAATCAGTAACTGGCGATTGGTAATTGATTATTATTTAGTCGTGTACTAATTTGAAAGGAGTACCATTATGAGCAAACGAAGGGGATTTACCTTGATAGAGCTGTTGGTGGTAATTGCCATCATTGCGATATTGATGGCGATATTGATGCCGGCACTGCAGCGGGTTAAGGAACAGGCAAGGGAAATGAGTTGTCGGGCTAATCTGCGTCAATACGGCATAGTACAGGCCTTATATTTGGACGACAATGATGACCGTTATCCTTATTCATGGACCTCACTCGTCGCGAATGAGCGTCCTGTGGGCGGGTACGAGCGTTACTGTCGATGGCACGACCCGAGATATCCGCCTGACGGCCCGTTGTGGCCCTATCTATCGGAAGAGAAAGTCAATCTCTGCCCATCGTTCAAAGTAATTGCCAAGTCCGAGGGCACAAGGCACCCCAGCCATGACCCTGCCAATCCGGTTATTCCTCAATACAGTTACAGCATGAACTCCTGGTTAGGCTCTAAGTCAGGGGACCCAGGCGGTTCTTCTCGAACAGACTCCAAGGGACGCGGCGGAATTCATAAACGTTCCGAGATAACAAGAAGTAAATCGGAGGTATTTTTCTTCGCTGAAGAGAATATGTGGATGAGGCCGGGCAATTCCAATGTGCTCAATGACAACGCCTTGTGTCCCGACGGCCGCGATTGGTTCGGTACCTTCCACAGTGCACCAAGTGCAGACCTCAATGCCGGCACAATCAATGCGGTTTTTGTGGACGCCCATGTCGATGAAGTGCGATCGGCCCTAAAAGCAAACACCGGTGACAGGTCGGAAATGGAGTTCGGCATGTTCGAGAAACACGGCTGGCCGAACAAACAGCCTTTTCAATAATGGGGCACCTTCCACCCTTTGTTAGTTTGTCGGCGTGAATAGCTGAGATTATCGCTATTTTGTGTCTTCCATAAAATCGACCGGTTTAAGTAAAGTAATGAAAGGATAAGATATAAAAGGGGACAATTATGAACAAACGAAGGGGGTTTACCTTGATAGAGCTGTTGGTGGTAATCGCCATCATTGCCATATTGATGGCGATATTGATGCCGGCACTGCAGAGAGCCCGGGAGCAAGGCAGGCGGGTCGTATGTGAGCATAATCTCAAGAGCCTGACACTGGCTTGGATCATGTACGCGGACGAGAATGACGGCAAAATCGTCAACGGGGCCGGCGGATTCCATTACACACAGAGCGGGATGACGAATAATGGTTCGTCCTCCGGCATTATAGAGAGGGCCTGGGTAGGCAAGGGTTGGGGTAATAATTGGAACAACAGCAATGTGGCCGATAGCGGGCTCACTGACGAACAGAAGAAGCAGGCCATCCGAGAAGGTGCCTTGTGGTCGGTGTGCGACGACTACGATATCTACAAATGTCCTACAGGAAGGCCGGGTGAGTTCGTTACGTATGCAGCCGTTGATGCTATGAACGGCCTGCACCGCAGCGGTACTACCAGCAAGGGCGGACATCATCCGTTTGCCGTGGGCAAGAGGATAGGTAGAACGGTGCTCTGGATCAAGCGAAGGTCAGAGATAAGCAGTCCGGCCCCGGCCAAGAGAATGGTTTACATTGACGAAGGCGCGATGACCCCGGACAGCTTCGCCGTGCACTACCAACAACGAGGTCCCTGGTGGGATGACCCCCCTGTTCGTCACGGGGACGGCACGACGGTATCGTGGGCAGACGGCCATGCCGGCCATCTCAAGTGGAGAGCAGCCGAGACCATTCGGACCGGCGTAAAAAACCAGGATTGGTATGGTGGCGGTGGCTTTATGCCAAGGACTGAAGAGGGTTTAACGGAGCTTGAGGAGTTCCAGCGGTCCGTATGGGGTAGAGTCGGCTACTAACTATAGTGATTCACAGCATTGCTTTCGGCGTTGCGGTCGGCCGCCTGGGGTTTAGATTGTCCCTGTTTTGTGTCTGTGGCTGTGGCATTCGATGTTCACCGCCACCGGAAGCGATGCGATATGGCACGCAGCCGTCTCGATAAGAACAGCCAAAGCGGTTGTATCACCGCCAAGCCCCTGCGGACCTAAGCCAAGCGCATTGATTCTCGAAAGCAAATCCACTTCAAGCTCAGCGTAAAATTCATCGCCATTCTTCTCGTCCAGATTCCGGCACAGGGCCTTTTTGCTTAGCAGACAGCTTAGTTCAAAATCGCCCCCAATCCCTACCCCAACGACAAACGGCGGACATGCGTCGGCGCCGGCAGAGCTGACGACATCAACAATCCAATCAATTATTTGGCCCTTCTCTGCTGTGGGCCTGAACATCTTGAACCGGCTCTTATTCTCACAACCACCGCCTTTGGTCATGACGGTCAGCTTCAACTTATCGCCCGGCACAATCACATAATGAATTATTGCAGGGGTATTATAAGACTCAAGACCACAGACACCAGACCACAACCCAGAGTCCTTTGTCTTGAGTCTTGACTCTTGAGTCTTGTGTCTTGGGTCTTTTCTTCTTAGAGGGTCGGCTACAACGCTTTTTCGTAGATGACCTTTTTGGAAGCCTGCCGCGACGCCTGCGTTGATTGCATCGAACAACGTCGCCTGGGTATCATCGGTAGGGGAGTTGACCGCCACTTCGGAACCCTGCTCCACAAAGACCACGGCAAGTCCCGTATCCTGACATAAAGGTATCTTTTCGTCTGCTGCTATTCGGGCATTTTCGATGAGCTGTTCCAGTATTTTTACAGCCCCCGGGTTGGATTCTTTCCGTGCCGCTTCTTCAAGAGCAGCTAAAACATCCTCAGGCAGCTCGTAGCCGGCTGATATGCAAAGTGATTCGACCGTCTCAATAATTTTTTCAAATTCGACATATCGCACAATTCGTCACCTGTGCGATTGGTGAGTGGTTGATTGGTGAGTGGTTAATTGACTACTCACTACTCACCACTTACTACTCACCAACATTGACTTCGAAAGTTTTATACGTTGTATTGCCGACTGCATCGCTGACTTTAATTGTCAGTACATGGTCGCCTTTGGGCAAATCTTCTTTCGCATCTATTTTGATGGTGAAATTCTCGTCCGTAGTATCGTAAACCAAATCGTCCGGTACAGTACCTATCCAGTCAGCATTACTATCGATTGTATATTCCAGTTTCCCAATCGCACTGAGCTCATCCTGGACCTCAATCTTGAAAATCCTGTACTGTCCGTTGTTTTTAAGGGTGGATATTGTTATGTTCTTAACAACCGGCCCGGTGTTATCAGCTACTACCGGGTCGCTTATCCTGCTGCCGGTCAGCTTGGTCGAGGTGGTATTGCTTCTCTCGTCGCTTGTGGTTACTCTGACCTCATATCGACCGTCTTCAACGGTCTTCGCGTCCCACTCGAAGCTGGCGGCTTCGAGCTCGTCTTTCAGCTCAATCCAGTTTGTTCTGGTGAGTTTCCGGAAATCTATTTTATAAATCAGCTTATCATCGTTGTCGTCTTCGGTCTCGTAGCTGATTTTGAAAAATCCCTTCTTGCTGGCCGTTGAAACTCGAGCAACAGTTACTGATTCGACCTTCGGCGCCAGATTCGGCACAGTGCTGGCAACGGCAATCTCCCTTATAAGTGGGCTTTTAGCACCGTCTTCGCTTTGCAGCACAAGTTTATATTGACAGAACCTTCCCAAAGGGCAGTTAAGTTGTATCGGCTCTGAAACTTCCACCAGTTCAGTCCATTCTGAAAAAGTCGGGTCGTTTACATCCTTGACGTTTCCGCTGCGAGAGGCCACCTGAACCGTGCATCCTCGCGGAATATCTGCTTCGAGCTGCAGTTTACCCCACTTCGCCGGCTGACCGGCATCGACAAGGTCAGAAGTGTAAGTCCCCTCCGAGGCAAAGCCGGAACCTAACTTTATTAACTTGGCAGGATTTGCTGTTCCGAGATACACATCATCACCGGCCACGGCTATCGCTGTTACTTGTGATGCCTGCTCATCCTCATATATAACTGCTTCCTGCTCGGCGACAGGGTCAATGCTAAAAAGCTGGCCGCTGTTTCCGGTTCCGGCAAGCAGCTTTCCATCCTCTTCTGCCAGGCAGAAGAAGACAACAGCCTCGCTGAATATATTGTTCACAAAACCGTCTTTAGTTACCTTGTATATTTGACTGGCTTTACCCGGTTTTGGTGATTTGCTGGGCGGCGGCGGTCCCTTGTCCGATTTACTATCACCTGGCTTTTTTGTATTTGCAATTTTAAGCTCACGTCCGCCGTCGCTCTTGCCGGAGCTTTTGCCATTTTCCGTTTCGGCCTCAGGCCGACCGTCAGAAGGCAGTTGGGCGGCAAATTGCGTTTGGGCCTGAACAATCTCAGCAGATGTCGCCGCTGCATATAGACCGCTGAGTGTATCCGAGGCATCTTCCGGCCCCATAAATAACAGTGCTGTAATCTCCGGCTGGTCGCTGTCATATAAAACCGTTGCTTTTTTGGTGCGAGGATTTATCTTATATACAAGTCCTCGGCTGTCACTTCCTGCATAGATATAGCCGTCCTCGCCGCTCGCAAGTGAAAGTATGTTTTTGTCGAGACTATCGTAAATAAGCTGGGCTTTTTTGCCGAGGGAATTGAGTCTGTAAATCTTGCCTTGGGGCCCGGTCCCCAAATAAATATTACCGCTGCCGTCAATAGTTATTACGAAGATATATTTAGCGTCGTTCGGCTCAAAAATAGTTTCCATCTTGTCGGCTTCGAACCGGCACAGCCTGCAATTTTCGCCGCTTATACCTGCTAAAAGCCTGCCGGACATATCGGTTGCCATAGCGAAAATATGCTCGTTTGACAGATGCTTCTCAGTATCGACGATTTTGCCGTCGGGCTCATTTGCATCCTTTGTTTTTTTCTCGGCTCGGCTCTTATCTTCTTCTATCTTATCTTCTTCTATCTTGTCTTCTTCTATCTTGTCTTTTTTTATCTTGTCTTTTTCTATCTTGTCTTTTTCTAATGGATAAATCTTTGTCAGTTTGTTAAGGCTGTATTTATAGATACCACCATTGGGGCTGGTGCCGAAATAGACCGTTCCGCCGCTCACAACGATACTGTTTATCGACCAAACGTCTCCAAGGTCCTCGAATTCATCTTCCTCGACCGGCGTCTCGGCTGACCGCCCCAGCTGGATGGTTCCTCGCGAGCTAATCACGAGCCCTTCGGCCCGACCTTTCAATAAATCCGAACTGCTGGTATGACGTGTAATCTTACTGCTAACCGCCAAACAAGATGAGCTCAGAACCATACAGAGCAAAGCCGTAAAGGTTAATCTGCAATTAACGTGGAATTTGTCTCTCATAGCAACACCTCAAACTTTAACACTGACTAACACTGACCCCCACCACGGGAGTGGGGGCTAATCAACTAATTCTTTTTCTCTACTGTTATTTTCATGACCTTTTTGTCGATAACCACTGTGCCGGTTTCTAAACTTCGCTCAATCCAATGTTGATATGGCTGGATTTTCAGCGTCCTTTTTGCGTTCTGCAGCACCAAAGCCTTGGTTCCCGGCAGGTCGGGCAACTCAGCCTGCTCCAGGGTAACACCCCCGGGCGGCAGAGATAAAATAAAATACAGCTTATCTCTACCAACCCCCAAAGAGTAATTAAGCGCCTCAATCAAACCCGGCACACTTTGGGCAATAAATTTATAAGGGACGGCTTTTAGAAGAAACCGCTCGTAATCCGGCGAGCCGCACACCGTCAGATCATATCTTCCGGGTACCAAATCTTCGGGTATTTCTAAGGTGCACTGGTATTTTTTCTTTCCCGCCAGAACAGATTCTACAACGACTCCAATCTCGATATTCTCACCGGCCTTGACCTTTGAATCGGACAAATCCAACGACCATATATGTGAAACAATGCTCCTCGGCACGATGCGAATATCATAATCGATTGATTTTATGCCAACTTCTTTGTACGGGTTATTCATAAGCAGCGCAACCGAGCCGATGCTTTCTATTATCAGCTCAATCAGACCACGATCGGTGGAGATATTTTCAAAGCTAATCGATTCTGCATCCTCTAAACCGATAGCAACCTTATACTCGACCATATGGTCCGGCGGAAAATCGCCGAGCTGATAAGCCGCCCCAGCAACAGCAGACTGAAGCAGCAGTGGAGTAAGCAGCCGATTATTAGCAACCTGGCAGTTGTACACGCGTTTCTCGGTGTCGTTGTAACGGTCTATTCGTATCGTTAGTGGTATCGTTTTGGCCTTTGCGCCAATCCGTCCGAAGACCGCCATTGACTCATCAATTGTCAAAGCACCGACCGTGTCCAACACGCTGGCCAACTTGAAAGAACGATATATGCTTGATACTACTGTGTGCACTTTCCCTGTGGCCATCGGCAAATCTACAGGGCCGTAACCGAGATAGCTGTGCCCGAAACCATAAACCTTATCACCCCTGACTTCGGTTACAGTCCCATACGTGCTCAATGTTATATCACCGCTTACAAGCGGTATGAAAAGACAAGCTCCCGGTACTAATTCCACCTTTTCGCTGTCCTCGACTTTGTTACTTCCACCGCTGCCACCTGCAACAACCATCAGCCCGAAAGGCTTAACCAGCTCATCTAATTGTTCACAAACTCCTCTCGGCAAACCAGAGGTAATCAGAGGACACGGCAAAGGATTAACGCCACTAAGATTACGGCTTCTTTTGACCAGCTCGTTTCTAAATTGTCTGTCAATCTCGGCGAAATCAATAGGCTTGGTAAAATCAAACACAGACAGCCTCTGCCCGGCACGTTGCTCGGAACGGCTAACTCGCGTTCCCCGGCCTACTCTAAGCATTTCCTCAATAGGCGTTGCCCCATAAAGCGGGTCCTTGCTGTAAAAGGAAGCATAAGCCAGCGCCCCCGCTAATCGTCCGTCGATATAGACCGGCGAACCGCTGCAACCGGCCACAGGGCCAGTGTGGATAAAACGCTCATCGGTACCCTTAACATAAATCAAATCCATACCAGGGCCAACGTCACGCACTACATCCACAACTTCCAGAGCAAACTTCTCAATCCCGGCAAGCCCATACTCCGTCAGACAATAAGCTTCCATCCCCGGCGTAATTTCGTCAAGGCTGATATATTTCGCCGGGTCCCAGATACCTTCTAATGTGCCTGCCTGGGCCGCTTTGGTTTCGCTTTGCAAAACTGCTGCTGAAAAGATTACCGAAAAATAAAAAGTAAAAAATAAAAGCCTTCTGTCTCCTGCCTTCTGTCCACTGTTTTCTTTTTTTATTTCGAACATCTATACCCTTTCGTCTAATTTTCAGCTAAAATTTAACCGATAAACAGGCCTATTGCAAGATAAAAGAGATTTTGCTATAATTCTGACTTAAGTTTGTGAATTGAATTCTAATAATGGAGAAAAAATGAAATCTGAGCACCGGCACGAATTAAAAACCAATGAATTAGCCGAATGGCTGAGCAATCTGCCGCAATGGACGAAGGAAAATCTCACAATTATTATCGTTGTTTTAGCAGTGGTGGTTGCGGCCTCAGCCTTTTACGTCCGGTACCGCTACAGAAAAAGTGCAGTAGTCGAAGAACAGCTTGAGTTTACTAATCTGCTTAACCAGCTATCGGCCAGTAAAATGCAAGTCCTTAGTGCTCAGGCCCAGGGAAGAGACCTTTCATTTATACTCCTCCAGCCCGCTAACAGTCTTGGAACCTTCGCCCAAAACGCCAAAAGCAACCAAATGGCTGCTTTGGCACTTATTAAACAGGCCGAAGCCCTGCGGACCGAGCTGCATTACCGGCCCGGGACTGTAAGTGAGCAGGATGTAACGGCGCAGATAAACCAGGCAAAGGCTGCTTACACCGAAGCAAAAAACCGCCTGAGGTGGGCATCTAATCCGTCTTTAACGGCTGCGGCTGAATTCGGCCTGGGACTCTGTGAGGAAGAAATTGCTAACTTTGAAAAGGCACAGCAGATATATCAGATTATTGCCGAAAAACCCGATTTCGAAGGTACTGTAGCCGTTGCTCAGGCAAAGCACCGCCTTGACACAATGGCCGATTATAAGCAAAAAGTGATTTTCAAGCCGGCACCGACTCCCCCGGTTGCTACAAAGCCGACAATCCAGATAAAACCAGTTGACACCAACCTACCTGCTGAGGTTATCCTGCCAATCGATGTAAATCAGGCATCTCAGACATCGAATGTCCTCCCTGATGTTAACTCTAAGGTCCCCGAACCCAATGTGTCCGTCAAATGATTCAAAAAGCAAAACGAAGGGGCCGGATACCGAAAATGAGCCGTTAACACTGCACGTCGGAAATTCAATTAAAGAACGCAGGCTTGATAAGTATCTCCACAGCCGTTTCAGCGACCTGAGCCGACGTTTTATCCAGAATGCAATCAAGGCAGGTTCTGTCCAGGTTAACGGCAAAATCGCCAAACCCAGCTTCAAACTAAGCCCTGGTGACAAAATCGATTTAACACTGCCCAGACAGCCCGGCAAAGAGATTCTACCCGAAGATATCCCGCTGGATATCATTTATGAAGACTCTTGCTTAATCGTCCTGAATAAACAGCCCGGCATACTTGTGCACCCTGCTCGTGGCAACACACACGGCACTTTGGTTAACGCACTTGCATTTTATTCGGATAAGCTATCGAGCGGTCTCGGTGAATTTCGCCCGGGCATCGTACATCGCCTTGACAAAAACACCACCGGCGTTATGGTCGTTGCAAAAGACGATACTACCCAGTGGAGAGTCGCCAAACAATTCGAACGCCGTCAGGTCAACAAGAACTATCTGGCCATCGTCCACGGCACGCCTGAGCTGACCGCCGACCGCATAAAAGTGCCGTTGGGTATCCACCCAAGAATGAGAGAAAAATATGCAATCAGGCCGGAAGCTGGCAAAGAGGCAATTACTTTTTACGAGGTCCTCGAATCTTTCCGCGGCTTTTCTCTGCTGAAGCTCACACCCAAGACCGGCCGAACCCACCAGATACGCGTCCATCTGTTATATATAAAGCATCCCATCGTCGCCGATGATATGTATGGCGGCAGAGTCGTTTATCCCTGGCAGTTGGCCGATGCCGAACCTGCCGTGCAAGAGCCGGTCATAAGCCGAGTAGCCCTGCACGCCCACACGCTCGAATTCAAACACCCGAAAACCGACGAAATAGTAAAATTCGAAGCCCCCTTACCCGAAGATATGCAAATCCTCCTCGATATGCTCAGAAAATACCGAAAAATCTGACAACGTATGCTGTTTTATTCCTGTGGCGGTTTAGAAAGGTGCGGCAATGCGTTTAATATGAATTCATAGATGCTTCGGGCGGTTCCGATTGCTTTGGCTGCCTCCTCTTTGCTGATGTCTCCGTGAGGCGCAGGATATCGTGAATCGACCGCATAGGTCGTCAATACGCCCGCTCGGTCCTTGAATTGCTCGAGGTTGGGAAGCACAGATACGCTGAGCTTAAGCAGATTGCCCATGTCATGTGTCTTTCCTGCCCTTACGTCATGGAAAGTCAACAGCCCCTTGAGAGCCTTCTCTGCACATTGTTGTGCGTGAAAGGCCGCCGCCCAGTACACAGGTTCCGAATCACTCATAATGAGCTCCGCCAATCGCAGGTCGTCATCGGCGCGCATAATCCACTGTCTTGTCATCTCGAGCTTAGGATCCATATACAATCCTGCCCTCACAAAGAGCTTCATTCATTATGGTGTTCTTCACCTGGCCATACCTATTGAACTGTGATTCGGTACAGACAATCAAATCCAGGGGGATTTGAAGGCCCCAGAGGCTTTTCCTTCCTTCAACGGTGATTTCCCGCGTCGATTTATCTGTGTCGCCCACCACAGCCAGCAAATCTACATCGCTGTCGTCGTCAGGGTTGCCCGCAGCGTGTGAGCCGAAAAGATAAATCCTCTCCGGGTGTATTGACTCGGCCAATCGTTTAGTAATTTCATCGAGTAATTCTGTAGAAATCTCTTTCATAAATACGCGCCTATTACTGAATTCTTTTCCGATCGAAATCGAGAATTTTTGTAATCAGCCTTATTCCTGCGGCAGTTTAGCTAAGTCTGCGTTGAAGCCGACCACGATATTATGTACCTGAGGATAATACTTTTTCCGGAACAAGTCGAACCTCAACCCTGCAATGTAGCGCACTTGCGATGCGATGGAGCATGTTAAAGCTGTGGCCGCTATAATCTGCATCTTCCAAGCGACTTATCACAGATTGGGTAGTTCCGACCAATTTAGCCAACTGTGCCTGACTCAGTCCGGCTTGTATCCGAAGATTATAAATTTGACCTGCTATATAAGCTTTTTCTCGTTCCTTTTTAAGAGACTCAAGTCGCTTTGGGTCATCCTTAATATATCGATTATGCAAAATCTTAACAGCATCAGTTGTAGTTGTTTTTTTCTTTGCCATTATCGCAGCGTACCTTTATATATATGAGCCCTTGGATTTTGAATATAGTTATTACGATGTCTTATAGCTTTGTTAATTTCACTTTTAGGAACCTTTTTTTCTTTAGTACAACCGTGTGAAACAATAACTGCGTTTTTGCCTTCAAAAAAGTACAATATGCGGTAATTAACCCGCTTGAGCTTAGCTCGCAATTCGTAAATTCCTTCTTCCAGCAGGTCACAATGAGGCCTCCTCAGGTCATATCCATATTCCTCAAGCAACTCTATTTTCACAATGCACTTATCTACAGCAGCTTTTTGGGACAAGCCATCGAACCATTCAAACAATGGGACCGAACCATCTTCATTTTGATATATAATAATATCCGTTTTCGGCATCTTTGCCGTTCCCATAAAGTATCGCATATTTGCGATAACAATTCAAGTAAAATCTCAGAATTTCAGAAAATTACTTTTTCACATCCGCTGGCCAGACACCCCTATCCTTCCATAATCCGGCCTTTTTCTCTACTTCCCCTGAATCTTTTATTCCTGTGGCAGTTTTTCGTAAACAAACCGTTGGATTTGGAATGCAATCTCAATGGCTTCTCTGGTTTAAATTTCTGGCTTCATATATAAGCTGCCCTTCTTGAACTACCATGTGAATCAGATTACCTATGATTATAGCCCACATTTCCTTGCGCTACCGATCTTCAGCAAGCCCCGGCAATGCGTCAAGGACAAATTCGAATATGCTGCGGGCGGTTTCCATCGCCTTTTCAGCTTTTATCTTGGTGATTTCAAATATCGCTGCCGGGTAACGAGTTTCAACAGCATATTCTGACAGGGCCGCACCGGTTTCTATGAATTGCTCCATTTCCGGTAAAATTTTCATGCACAGCTTGACAAGAAATTCTATATCGTGCGTTTTTTCCACGTGATACTCGTTGTACGCAAGAAAGGCTTTGAGAGACTTTTCCGCAGCTTGTTGGCAGTGAAAAGCTGCCGCCCAATATACCGGCTCAGCGTCCTTCATGGTCAGCCCAGCCAGCCTTAGGTCATCATCAGCCAGCCTGAGCCACTCTTTTACCAGTTCTTCCTTCGGACTCATAAAGAAGCTTCCCTTTTCGCACAACCGTGTAGATAAGCGTGCACTTGACGTTTTCCCATTTCTCTATTTCCGAGTGGGTACATACTACCAGATCCATTGGAATGATTAAGTCTCTCATATTAGCCCTGCCTTTCAAGGCTAAGTCGTGACGCGATTGATTAGTATCTGGAACGACTATCAGCAAATCGACATCACTGTCGTCGTCGGCGATGCCCGCAGCGTGTGAGCCGAAAAGATAAATCCTCTCCGGGTGTATTGACTCGGCTAATCGCTTAGTAATTTCATCGAGCAATTCTGTAGAAATCTCTTTCATAAATACGCGCCTCTTACTGAATGCTTCTCCGATCGAAATCGAGAATTTCTGTAATCGGCCTTATTCCTGTGGCAGTTTTGCAAGGTCTGCGTCGGAGCCGGCCACCATTAGAATATCGTCCTGATAGATGACGGTATTGGGCATGGGAACGTTTATAATTTTGCTTTTTTCGCTCTTTTTGCTTTTGCCATGTTCACCCCGCTTAATTAAAACCAGGTTCACGTTATATTTCTGTCGTAGCTGCAGATCCATGACCGTTTTGCCGTCGAAACTGGCCGGCGCCTTTATCCGAGCTAAGCTGTAGCCGGGCGTGAAATCTATTTTCTCTCCGATTTGCTGTGCGATAAGCTTATACGCCCATCGTTGAGCCGATTCGATTTCCGGATAGATGACCTCTGAAGCACCTACTTTGGAAAAAACCTCGCCTGCAATCAAATCCTCTGCTCTTGCGTATATTTGTTTGACTCCCATTTGCCGCAGGTTCACGACCGTAAGGACCGCAGCCTCAAAACCGCCTCCTGTGCCTTGTCCTATACCGATGATGGCAACGTCAACCTTATCAATGCCCTGGGCTTTAAGCGCCTCTTCATCAGTGCTGTCGAGCCTGACGGCGTGACTTACCTGGTCCCGGATCAGCTCTATCTCGTCTCTGTTTTTGTCAATTGCGATAACCTCCGCTCCGCTCATCGCAAGGGCAATGGCCAATTTCGTGCCGAACCGTCCCAGTCCTATTACAGCAAACCGCTTCATAGCATTAGCTCCCATATTTTGGTTAATTGGTTAGTAGTTAATTGGTGAGTCCACTCACTACTGACCACTCACTACTCACCAATTTATCCTACAATTACCGCCTCATCCGGATAATTATATCGAGCCGGTTTTATGTTAAACGTCAGCGACGCCAGCAATGTCAAAGGCCCGAGTCTGCCGATAAGCATCGTTGCTATAATAATCAATTTGCCGGCTGTTGTCAAAGATGGCGTTATGCCGGTCGTCAGGCCCACCGTTCCCAGGGCAGAACCCGCCTCGAACATAATCTC
>JBDRTM010000040.1:0-4451 GCA_043824065.1 Planctomycetota bacterium
CTGGCTGGCTCTAAGTCCTTGCTGCGCTGCAGCTTACGACATGCAAACTGAAATGTCATCTTCGCCTACTGGCGGTTTATGTTTGCCTTTTGGTAAACATGCGGGTATTTTAAGATTTTTCAAACATAAGTCAACAAAAAAATGACCAAAAATGAACTTTTTTTAGCCACTAAGAACGAAGAGATTTTTTTGGATTTCACTATGAAAAAACGGCAGCCAAAAAAAGTTGCTTTTTGTCCATTTTTTTGTTGACTATATTTGAATCTATGTTAAAATACCCGTATGTTAGCCAGCAGGCAAACATAAACCGCCAGTAGGCGAAGATGACATTTCAGTTTGCATGTCGTAAGCTGCAGCGCAGCAAGGACTTAGAGCCAGCCAGCCCGAATCCCTGCATGCCTTAGGCAGGGAACCGTTTTGAACATTTAATTTTGTGTAATTTGGATTTGTTTAGGATTTAGGATTTCATGCTAACAGATAACTCCTTATGAAACAAGATCTTATCATCAATCGTCTGTCATCTGTCGTCTGTCATCTGTCGTCTGTCGTCTGTCATCTGTCGTCTATCGTCCGTCTTCTGTCCTCCGCCCTCTACATCTGTCGAGAACCCTCTACAAATCAGCTACTTTTTATGCAAAACAAACCCAATTTCCGAAAGGCCAAAATGAACGTAAACTCATTAATAACAATTGATTATGAAAAAATAAGCGATTGGACACTTGGTGAAAACAAACCCAATTCAAACCCAATTCAAACCCAATCAAAGCCTGTCCTGAGCGCAGTCGAATGGGCCAATTTCCGAAAGTCCAAAATGAACTTAAAATCGCTTGCCGGAAAATCTGGCCACACCCCTCTCGACTGGGGTTGCCGGAAAATTGTTGCAATCTCGATGAGCTTTTGATATTATCAGACTTCAAGTGTGCAGGAGTGTTTCTTTGAAGTGTATATGGGAAATCCCGGGAAAAATATAATTGGCGGTCAATAGCAAATCACCGTTTTATATAAAGCAGAATTGAAGGGCACAGGATTCTTCATAAAAACGTTGAAGGTGAAAATTCATCAAAAAAGGAGCGGGCCAAATGTTAATATCAGAAACTATAATCCGACATATTTCCTCTTTCATACTAAGCATTATCCTTATCTTAACAAGCATAGCATACTCCGCAGATCAAGATTCTTTTTGGCCCCAATTTCACGGGCCGAATCGAGATAATCTCTCTATGGAAAAAGGACTCCTTAAAAAGTGGCCAGAGAATGGCCTTGCCCGACTTTGGACAGCAAGGGGACTGGGACATGGGTATTCCAGCATATCCATTGCGGACGGAATGATTTACACAGCCAGTAGTATCGAAAAGGACACAGTTATCATTGCTTTAAACATGGAGGGCAAGATTTTGTGGCAAGTGAAAAACGGCAAGGCCTGGACTGGAGACCGTCCCGGTACCCGTGGAACCCCAACCATCGATGGAAACAGGCTGTTTCACCAAAGCCCTCTTGGAAATCTTATCTGCCTGGATGCCAAAACCGGAGACAGAATTTGGGAGTTCAACATTCTTGAGAAGTTCCAAAGCAAAACTCCAAACTGGGCCATGGCTGAATCCTTGTTGGTTGATGGAGACCATCTGATAAGTTGTCCGGGAGGACCGCAAACTTGCATGGTTGCACTTAACAAAAAGACGGGGTCGGTTGTTTGGAAAGCGCCCGGCACAGGAGAGCTGGCCGGCTATGCCTCTCCGGCTCTGGTTGAATATCAGGGACTGCGAATTATAATAACACTGACTTTGAAAGGCATGATCGGTGTGAATGCCGATACCGGCGAACTACTATGGCACGTCAAACACGAATCCTATGCAGACGAAAACGTGATGATGCCTATCTATCACGATGGTCACGTCTTTATCAGCACCTTACAGGCTGGCTCCGTCAAATGGAAAATTAATATCAAAGACGGAAAAACCTCGCTCGAAGAAATATGGCGTACACAGGAACTCGATAATCACCACGGCGGAGTCATCTTGGTAAACGGAAATCTCTACGGTACAAGCACCTTCCGCAACAGCAACTTATGGGTTTGCTTAGACTGGAAAACAGGCCGGAATAAGTATATGGATAAAGGTGTGGGCAAGGGATCGCTCACATACGCTGACGGAATGCTGTACACGCTAAGCATAGATGGCATCATAGGACTTGTTCGGCCAACTGCTATGGGACATGAGCTGGTCAGCTCTTTTGAAATTCCAAAAGGCGGAAAAGGCAATAGTTGGGCCCATCCCGTGGTCTTCGGCGGCAGACTCTATATTCGCCATGGCGAATTCCTTTATGCGTATAGTGTTAGGTAAAAGACAGCGTAAGAAAAGGATGTCAACAATTTCCTTGTTTCGATACTTGATGCTCGATACTCGTCAATAAACCATCCCCAAAGCCTTCCCTGGCTACGGCTTGGCCTTCGCCGAGACAAGCGGCTTTGAGGCTGCCACCCGTCGAAATGACGACGGGTTTGTTTCTCGGCCCCAAATCGGGGACTTTGGGGACTTTCCCGCCTACCATATTCAGTAACTGCCGTTATTGATTCGTTTGCGGTTTTGGTACAGGCCAGAAGACCCAATCGCCATTATCTGCCCACATTCTGGGCGTTCCTCGACTGCCGAGGCCCAATTTACCCCCATCGTCTGTGAGATTTATGCCAAAGCTATAAAGCAAAAATCCACCGTTTGTCCTTCTGTAAATCAGCGGGCCGTCACTGTACGGGTCCATCGGCAATTTCTTCAAATAATCTGCCTCGACCAGCTCATCCAGGCTGGCTGGATACTGGCCTTTCTCTTTCTCATAGCGCATAATTGCCAGAACCGTCAATAAGGCCTGCCTGCCTGTTCTCATTCGCCAGACGATTTGACTTACTCTTCTGTATGCAGGGGTATTGATTTTCAACATAAGAGGTGCTATACGAACTTCCTGGTTCCACTCCTGTTCGTCTGTGGCCTCATCGCGCAAATCCCATGGCGTTTCAGCAAGTATTTCAGCAAATCGTCTAAAATATCTATCAATATTCGCCACCATCTTTTGCCTGTCCGGATAGTTGAAGCTAATCAATCTCCACAGGCTTTCCTTCCAGTCATCGGTGGCCACATAGGGCAGGCCGCGCGCCAGCATACGACCACCACCCTGCCCATCATCGGTAAACGTCCGTTGAATCGCGTCATACCAAAACACTTTTTCCGCTTCCAAAGAGATAACCGGCTCCTGCTTGCGGAACTGCTTGTCCAGCTCTTCCTGAGTTCTTTTCAAAACATCCGCCGGCACGTCAACCCGTTCCAGGAGCATAAAAAACGTACTATTAGCAAGACCCTCTATCGCAATGCCGACTAACTGCTCAATTAACAAACCGTGTCCGTATAAATGACCGCCAAATTTCATCAGGGCAACGGAGTCGCTCAATGCGGTGTCAATGTCTCCGTTATACGCCTCATATTGAATCTGCCATCGCATAGCACGCGCCAGAGATTTGTAGCTCGGTAAAATTTCCATGGTATCAGCCACAAGACCTCCTCGGGCCAATTCAGGCTCATCGCTGGTGTATTTGCTCCAGTAATCGACACAACGTGAGCCTTGCCTTACCGCTTCAAAAGCTGCCTGGTTGTCTTCAAGCCAGGTTGGCAAGGAACTCAACTGCACATCGTTGAAGTCCGTTGGCCATTTCGCCCTGCTTTTGCTTAGCCACTGTGGCATTTCCACATATAGTTTAAAGGCTTTTTCATAGTACGGTCTTGCGTTATCTTGTTCATCCCTGCCGGCCCGGACAAGCTGGTTCAGCCAATCAACATAGTTGACGCTTATAGTCGGCTTACCCACAAGCATCGGAATAGAGCATATTAGAAAATACAGGACTATAATTCCCAGAACCTGCAAGCTGCGGACAAGAGCTTTTCGCCAGAGAGGCCGGCAGCGTTTTTTGGCCCGTCGTAATAAAACAGCTAACAGCTTCACATCGCCGAAGTCGGTTATAAGCTGCTTCGCTTTTTGCTCCCTTTTTTCATCAGTCTTGCAGTCTTTCAGCTCATCTTCAAAATGCTCTGCAAGCTCAACCTGTACATCCTGACGAACCTTGCAGCGATACCGCATCTTCTTTAAGACCTGCTTTATGTACTCTTCGGCACAAGCTGGGAATCGATAAAAGGCTCTTTGTTTCTCGTTCTGCTTTTTCATGCAAAATACTTCTATTTCTTTAATTCCGATTCTGATTGCGGCCAAAAGACTACATCACCTTTATCCACCCACAATTTAACTTTGCCTTTCCTGTCGCGACCGGGCTTGCCACCGTCATCAACAAAATTAGGACCAATGCTATAAAGCATGAAATTGTCCTCTGTTTTTTTGTAAACCAGCGGCCTGTCACTGTAAGAATCTATTGGCATTTGCTTAAGATAACCAGTAGTAACCAGTTGATTCAAATT
>JBDRTM010000041.1:0-2001 GCA_043824065.1 Planctomycetota bacterium
GCTTGCCCCGTTAGAGTGCCTTATACTCTAATGGGGTCCACTTTCTAACTGGGCCGAGATAAGAGATATGAAAAATAAACGGAACAAGCATATACATTTGTTTATGGGAAATCCCGGTTATTATGAAAATAATTAGAGAAATTATGGAACATCGGGCTATGGACGACCTGTATATTGTTTTCATTTATGCAAATAATTAGGTATAATTAAACGGGTGCATAATTAAAGCACCTGACACAAAAAGGAGATTAGACATTTTCAAGAAACGAGCCTTTACGCTTATAGAACTGCTGGTCGTTATCGCAGTGATCGCCGTACTAATGGGCATTCTGATGCCCGCCCTCAGGGCCGCCAAGGAATTGGCGCGTGGAACGAATTGCCTGGCCAACCAGCGATCCCTGATGCTGGCCTATACGATGTACGCCGACGATAACGATAGCCGCATCGTCCGGGGTCATGTAGATATGGCTAATCTGAATAGTCCAATGTGGGTCTTACCCCCTATAGACCAAAGCGGCGCGTACATTAGCGGCACCCCGCTGCTTGAGGATCGCGTTCGTGGCATCAAACGAGGAGCTTTATATTCCTACATAAACAGCCACGAGATGTACCACTGCCCAGGCGACAACCGGTATCAGACGGGTGCTGCGGAGCACCAGAGGATGTATCGCAGTTACGTCATCCCCGATGTCCTCTCAGCCGCCAGGAAAGGTTTTCATTCCTGGACGGAGGCCCGTTACAAGTACTTTCCCAAGAGGCTGGAAGAGATCACGCACGCCAGTCTTAAGTATGTCTTTGTCGAAAGCGAATTCCAAAACCCCAGCTTCAACTACGATCACGGCGGCTGGAGTTTCGCTCCATGGATAGACAATCGATGGATAGATGAGCTGGCCACTTTTCACAGCAAGTCGGCTACTTTTGGCTTCGCCGACGGCCACGCGGAGAAACATAAGTGGGTTCATAGCGAGACGTGGAGGATCTTTAACGAAGATTTACCCATATCCACGCTCCTGCCGGCCCCGGGTATAAACGAGGATTGGCGGTGGTGCTGGGAGCACTTCCCGTATCTGCACGAATCGGAGAAACCTCGCTAAGATGAAGAAAAAGCCCGAAGAGCAAAAATATGACGATTTGCTTCGACAAGTAAAACTAAACACTTAAAACTCAAAACTATCTCTTCCCTGCCATGATGCGCTGTACACTGTACGCTTCACGAGATACGAATTTTTTGGCGGGAATTGAGGTTTTTGAGGGTTTAAATGCTGATTTTGCAGATTTTTTTAATTTGTGCTTGGAAATACTCTTGCAGCACACTATTTTATCCGATATTTTAAAATGGGTGCAAAATAGAAAATAAAGTCAATATACGCAAGAACTCTGCGAAATTCGCCTTTATATTATAAGGAAAAACAAATGTTAGTAGAATTTAGAGTAGGCAATTATAGATCTTTTCGCGAAGAACAGACACTTAGTCTTGTTGCAAGCAAAGATACGGAACTGGACGATAATTGTGTAGACCAAGGAAAATTGCGTCTGCTAAAGGCAGTTGGTATTTATGGCCCAAATGCTTCAGGCAAAAGCAATCTGATCAAGGCTTTGTCTACAATGCAGCAAATGATAATAACACAAGCCGGGCCCGGAGAAAAACTACCTGTAACACCTTTTAAGTTAGATGATAAATATAGTAAAGAACCAAGTTCTTTTGAGGTTACCTTTTACCATGGGGAAGTCCGTTATCAATACGGTTTCACTGCAACCAGTGAGCGAGTTTATGACGAGTGGCTTTGTGCATATCCGGAAGGATACGCACAGACTTGGTTTGAAAGAAAGTTCAACAAGAAAACGGGCAAAACTAATTGGGATTGGAAGTCTAAGAAATTAAAAGGTGAAAGAGAGAATCTTAAGGATAAGACTCGTGATAATGTTTTGTTTCTGTCCGTAGGTGCTATATGGAATAACAAACAATTAACTACTGTTTACGAATGGTTTTCGGAAAAATTG
>JBDRTM010000042.1:0-2287 GCA_043824065.1 Planctomycetota bacterium
CACAGAAAACCGTGTCCGCCGGGTCGGCAAACGCGCTGCACAGCAGTCCGACAAGCCCGACCTCACCTCTTTCGGTGATTGGGCACGAAATCCCGATAGATTCTGGAAGCATGTACTCACCTTTGACATCATCGAAGACACTTCCAACAAATTAGAATTCAAGGTCACCGAATGCCTCTGGGCCAAGACGTTTCGCGATACCGAAGCCCCAGACATCGGATACGCTGTCAATTGCCACGCAGACTTTGCCTTTGCCGAGGGATACTCAACAAATCTTCGACTTGTCAGGACCAAGACGCTGATGGAGGGGCATGACTGTTGCAACTTTAGATATTTGTGGCAGACCTAATCGTCAGATCAGCCAGACCGCTCGATTTCCGTAATTTTATTCTTCTGAAAAGGCGGTGAATTGGAAATGCATCTCAATCCCGGAGAGCAGCACGCCTTCAACCCGACATCCAGCCCAGCCTATTCAGAACCGGCGGCGATGGACTCTTTCAGATGCGCGATTAAATTCCTTCGGAAAAGATTAAAAGAATGAGGCTCGCATGTCGTCTGCATTCCAACTTCGATCCTTCGGCAGTACGGGCATCCATGTAACGCCGCTCGGACTCTCCGCATCTTACTACCCCGGTAAAAAAGCAATCTACGCCGCCCTGGACGAGGGGATCAATCTCTTCTTCGCCTATGGGTTCGATGTGCAGATGACGCGCACGCTCCGACAGTTGATGCCGTCCCATCAGGACAAGATCGTACTCGTCACCGGCGCGTACAATTATATCTGGCGGTCGCAGGACATCCGAAAAACATTCGAGAAGCGCCTGCGGCAGTTTAACACGGATTACATCGACGTGTTCCTCTTCATGGGAGTGATGAAGCCGGCACAGTTCACACCCAGAGTTCACGAAGAATTGCTGAAACTGAAGGAGGAAAAGAAAGTCCACGCCGTCGGACTCTCCTGCCACGACCGGGCTTTCCTCGGCAAGCTCGCCGCGAACGGCGATGTCAACGCAATGATGCTTCGCTACAACGCAGCCCATCGCGGAGCCGGGCGAGATATCTTCCCGCATCTCGCTGCGCACAACCCCGGCATCATCAGTTATACGGCCACACGGTGGAAGTATCTGCTGCGCCGCCCGAAATCCAGGCCGAAGAACGCACGCATTCCGACAGCGGGAGAATGCTACCGGTTTGTCCTCTCCAATCCGCACGTGCACACCGTCTTAACGGCTCCGCGAAATGAGCGTGAACTCCGGGAGAACATCGCTGCCGTACGCCAGGGTCCGCTGAACGAAGAAGACATGACCTTCATGCGCGAGTTCGGCGATGCGGTGCACGACCAGAAGAAATGGTTTATGTAAGATCGCCCGAATCGCCCGGCATAGAACCAAGTGCATCATCGTAAAGTTGTGGTGAAGTGCCAAATCACTCAATTATTTTTAAAAATACAAATGAGTTGACATTCTTTTAGAGGTTAGCTATATTCTTCTGAGATTATTCCTTTGGAAAAATAATAGAGGCAGTCTTATGGGAACCAAAACTATTGGGAGATTTATTGTCGCCGATCCTGCAATTTGTCACGGCAAGCCTATTTTTCGGGGCACACGTATTCTGGTTGCAGACGTGCTTGAACAGGTAGCCAGTGGTATGGCATGGGAGGCTATCATAAATGAGTGGCGTGGGGCGTTGAGCAAAGAAGCGATTACAGAAGCTGTGCAAATTGCTCGTGAATTGTTGGTCAGCCATGCCCCTGAGTTAGTCGTATAGGTGATTGTTCCATGAATATTCTGGATGACAGGGCTTATTATAAGGAAGATTGAAATGCGGAAAAAGTTAATCATATCAGATCCTGCAGTGATGATGGGCAAACCCATCATCGCGGGGACACGTATTACCGTGGAGCTTATTTTAGAGAAGCTGGCTGCTGGTGAAACGGTTGAACAAATTCTGGAAGCCCATCCCCGGCTGACCTACGAGGCAATTCAATCAGCCTTGGCGTTTGCTGCCGAAGCCTTACGATCCGACGTGGTTTATCCGATTACTGAGGCGGTCACGTGAATTTCGTGGCAGACGAAAGCGTGGATCGCCAAATAGTTGATCGTCTTCGTCAGGATGGCTGAATGAAGAAGACATGAACTTCATGCGCAAGTTCGGCGATGCGGTGCACAACCAGAAGAAATGGTTTATGTAAGATTGTCCGGATCGCCCGGTATATTCTTGCTGGGTGTTAGGACCTGGTGTTTGGCGCATTGTTGGAAGGTTGTGGAGAAGCGACGAGTTATGCTGT
>JBDRTM010000043.1:0-2379 GCA_043824065.1 Planctomycetota bacterium
CTCGAAGTTGAATGGCGTGCGATTTTACGCGATGGCTCAAACTACGTGCGCCAAGAAATAACCCTGGCAGCAGCAAATAAATCAATCAAAGTCGAAGAAATAGTATTGCTGGAGCTAAGCGAATCTAACGCCAAGGTAATGGGCACTGTGGATGGCTCGCCTGTAGTGGCGGGTAATATGTTTTTTGCTTACGAGCATCCCCTATCCAAAAGTAAAATATTGCAGCGAAACTTGAATATTTTCCGGTGCAGTCTGCCCTACATGATTTTGCTCAAGCCGGGTGAGCCAATTGTGCACAGCTCGGTCATAGGCGTTGTTCCACCAGGCCAATTGCGCAGAGGTTTTCTGTATTATGTTGAGCGTGAGCGGGCGCACCCATACAGACCATTTCTGCACTATAACAGCTGGTATGACATTGGCTACCGCGCGGAGAAAATACTGGAGCATGATTTTCTGGAGGTTATTAAACTGTTCGGAAATGAGCTAACAGAGGAGCGACAGGTAGTAATGGATTCGTTTGTTTTAGATGATGGGTGGGATGACCCCGCCTCTTTGTGGCGTTTTCACAAGGGCTTCCCGAACGGATTTTCGAACCTGCAGAAGGCGGCTAAAGAATATGATTCCAATCTGGGGGCCTGGCTCTCTCCTTTTGGCGGATATGGCCAGGCCAAGCAGGAAAGGCTCAAATACGGCCAACAGCAGGGATTCGAGACAAACAAAAGCGGATTCTCACTTGCCGGCAGCACGTATTACACCAGGTTTCGCGATGTGTGTGTGAAAATGCTCCGTGAATACGAATTGAACTACTTTAAGTTCGATGGTATCGGCGTCGGCGGCAGACCAACAGGGACCAATAGTGAATTCGCCCGGGACATGAATGCCCTGCTGCGACTTATCAGCGACCTTCGCCGGGTCAAGCCTGATGTGTTCATAAACATTACAACGGGCACCTGGGCGTCACCCTTCTGGTTGTGGTATGGTGACTCTATCTGGCGCTCGGGAGCAGACTGGAGCACCTACGGCTGGGGCTCGAAACGCCAGCAGCAAATCACCTACCGTGACAAGGAAACTTACCATAATGTTGTCATCCGCGCGCCGCTTCATCCGCTTAATTCGCTTATGACTCAGGGTGTTATGTTCGCCAATCACGGCCTGCCGGATGAGACTGAGAATCTGGCGGATGATATACGGGCATTCTTCGCCGGCGGCACCGATTGCCAGGAATTGTATATCACCCCCTCACTGATGCGACAGCAAGACTGGGACGTTTTAGCCGAGGCCGCAAAATGGTCACGCAGCAATGCAGACGTGCTGGTGGATACGCATTGGATAGGCGGTGACCCGGCCAAGGGCGAAATTTACGGCTGGGCTTCATGGTCGAAGCGAAAAGGCATCCTGGCGCTGCGCAATCCGCACGACAAACCCGGCAGTATCACCCTAAATATCGGCAAAGCCTTCGAGTTGCCTGCACCTGTGCTACCTGCACAGGAGACGCAGGTACAGGTGCCGAAAGGTGCGGCAAGAAGATATTCTCTCAAAAGTCCCTGGAAAAAAGATCCCGATAGGGCTGTGATTAAGCTAATTGCCGGAAAAAAACATACATTCAAGCTGAAACCATTTGAAGTGCTGGTCTTTGATGCCACACCTCTTTAAGTTTTACCGGCTGCGATACTTCCCACTTATGTCATTCCGAGCGCAGCCGAGGAATCTATTTAAAATACTTGTCATTCTGAACGTAGTGAAGAATCTCAATCCCCTATACGCTATACGCTATACGCAATACAAAAACGTCATCCCGACCGAAGTGGAGGAATCTATTAAATTATTCGCCCGCAGGGCCTCCTTATTTTTGCCTTTTTACCTTTCCCTTTTTTCCTTTGCCTTTTCCCTTCCTTTGTGTTATTTCCTGTCCCTACCTTCTGATTATACACTTTCAATCTAAATCCCAAACATAACAACTCGCTCCTATATCATACCACTGGCCTACCAAAAATCACAACAATCTAAGCCCAATAAATAAAGGTTTTTCCCTTGCAAAACAAACGTATTATTTTAGAGTATAGTTGGTCTAATGACAATATTCTTTATAGGATACTACCAGAAATATATTTCGATTGATGAACTGTACTATTTTTATTTAATATGAATGATTTCACACTACCATTTGACCTGCGACTATGTAATGAAATGGATCAACACGCTTTGCTATGTTGCCAGAAGTATAACTTTGGCAACGAGAGTGATTGGTTCAGTACATTCAGGGGCGGGCTTCAAGGCTTTTACTCGCGAATACATGGTGTGCAGAAGCACTTCTATCAAGTTCATGCCTGGATTCCAAGTCCAAGGATGCCTTCAGATACTGAGTATCACCTTTCGGCG
>JBDRTM010000044.1:0-6737 GCA_043824065.1 Planctomycetota bacterium
TGATAAGGTACGAGCGGGTCAGCCTGCAACGATAGTTATGGATGCTTTCCCCGACAAAGTATTGGAGGGCGAAGTGATTGAGGTAGCTCCGCTGCCGGACCAGCAGCGTGGCTTCATGAATCCCGACCTTAAGGTTTACAAAGCCTTAGTTAGAATAGACGGTACCCATGATTTTCTCAAAAGTCGAATGTCGTGCAAGGTACAAATTCTCGTCGAGCAGTTAGAGGATGCTATAATTGTGCCTATTCAGGTAGTGTCAAATCGCGTTGGCAACAAAGTCGTTTACGTTATAACCTCGCAGGGTCATCAGGAACGTGTAGTGCGAACGGGGCTTTTTAACGATACATTTGTGGAAATTATTGAGGGTTTGGAGGAAGGCGAGGAGATAATGCTCAATCCTCCGCTATTCAGTGAATTGGGCAGTCCAGCCTCATTCCAACAGCAACAACCAATACCGAGAGCAAGGCCGGGCGCGACTGATGCGACTGATGCGAATGATACGGAAACTCAAGGCCAGCCCCGAGGGAGGAGAGGCGGACGGTCCGGGGACGAGCAAGGCACGCGCAGGGGCAGACCACCGGAGGGTGGAGAAAGACCACAGGGTGGAGGACCCTCACAGGATATGAGACCACCGGAGGGTGGAGAAAGACCTCAGGGCAGGCAGTTTCAGTTAACAGATGAAATGATTAATCGGATAATGGAGCGTTTGGTAGAGGCCGACCCGGAAAAGGCCAAAGAGCTGGGACAATTGCGTAAGAGTGACCCGGAGAAGTTCAAAGCGGAGCTTATGAAGAGTATGCAGAGTATGCGTAGTAGAATGAAACAAGGCGGAAGTGGAACGAGGCAGAGACAAGGCGATGCAGGAAGTGGACCAAACCGTTGATTTAAAAAGTGATACTCCGATATTAGCGATGAAGCAGCTGTGTAAGAATTACCACCTTGGGACAGTGGAGCTGCGAGTGTTGCGTGAAATTGACCTGACCATCCAGAGTGGAGAATATGTAGCTATCATGGGACCCAGCGGCTCAGGTAAATCCACGCTGCTCAATATGATCGGCTGCTTGGACCGTCCCACGAGCGGAGACTACTTGCTCGGGGGCAAGAATGTTTCCGAACTCGAGGATGACCAGCTATCTTTAATACGTGGTGCCCGTATTGGTTTCGTGTTTCAGTCATTCAATCTGATCAACCAGCTCAATGTCGTAGAGAATATAGAGGTTCCAATGTATTACCAGGGCTATTCCGAGGAGGAAAGCGTCGAACGAGCGGAGGAATTAGCCACAATGGTAGGGCTTGGTGACAGGTTTAGGCATCGGCCTTCAGAACTAAGTGGTGGTCAGCAGCAGCGAGTGGCGATTGCCAGGTCATTAGCAAATGACCCTCTGATTATTTTGGCTGATGAGCCGACGGGCAATCTTGACTCGGAAAGCGGTGCTGAGATTTTGGCTATTCTTGAGGATTTGCATGAGCAGGGTAAGACCCTGATAGCCGTTACCCACGATGAGGGCATCGCTTCAGGTGCTGAAAGAGTCATACACCTCTTAGACGGACGCGTAAAAAATCAGGAGTATAATAAGCGGTAAACACATTATGTTCTTATTTCGTTTTAAACGCACTTTTAAGCTGGGTATAAAGAGTCTTTGGATGCACAAGCTGCGTTCGGCTCTGACAATGTTAGGAATCATCTTCGGGGTATCTTCGGTTATTGCTATGCTTGCCATAGGTGAAGGGGCCAGTCAGGACGCACAGGAAAAGATTGCCCAGCTTGGCAGCCACAATATTATTATAAAAACCGTGGAACCTCCAGAAGACCAAACAGCCGGTGGTCAACAGCAAACTCTGAAAGAATATGGTCTGACCTATGCCGATGCCGAGCGTTTTCGCAACGGCATACCCGACGTCCAGGTTATAGTGCCTAATCGGCGTCTCTCCCAGCAGGCACAGTACCGCACTCGCAGAATAGCCGTAGAAGTAATCGGTACAGTCCCATGGTATCCTGAGATATCAAATGTCCGGGTAAAATACGGGCGGTTTCTCAGCAGTACAGATATGCACTATAAACGGGGCATTTGTGCTGTTGATGAAAAGCTGGTAAGAGACCTTTTTGGCTTTGACTACCCGTTAGGCCAAGATGTGAAAATAGCGAGTGATTACTATCGTGTAGTGGGCGTTGTCACTGAACAAAGCAGTGCCCAAGCGGCAAATGGTTTTGAGAATAAGGATTCCACAGGGGCAAAGAAAGCCGGTGCGAACTTAGGCTGCATCTATATTCCACTGAATACGGTCCGGAACCGTTTTGGTGAGATGTCGCTGCAAATTAGCGCAGGCAGTCGCAATATAGAAAAAGTTGAACTGCAGGAGATAATCGTCAAAGTCCGCGAGATAGACCTGGTGATGGGGACACAAAAGAGCGTGCAGAGACTCATGGGTCGATTTCACAAGAAAAGTGACTATGAAATAACCGTCCCCCTGGAGCTGATGAAGCGGGCGAAGGAATTTCAGCGTATTTTTACTATCGTTCTCGGGTCAATCGCTGCGATTTCACTTGTGGTTGGCGGTATTGGAATTATGAATATTATGTTAGCCACCGTGAGTGAACGGACGCGAGAGATAGGCATTCGCCGGGCCCTCGGAGCCAAGAAGCGAGATATTATCTTTCAATTCCTCTCAGAAACGTTAATTTTAACGTTGTCCGGAGGTGTCCTTGGAATTATTTTAGGGTCTCTAATACCATTTTTTGTAACCCATTTTGGGCAGATGCGCACGGTGATTACGACCAGCTCATTAGTGCTGGCCTTTGGAATCAGTGCTGGAGTTGGGATAATCTTTGGTTTGTATCCGGCCTATCGTGCGGCCAATATGGACCCAATTGAATCGCTGCGACACGAATAAGCCTTTGTAGGGGCAACCCGATGTGGTTGCCCCGGGCAGGCGCACATAGGCCTGCCCCTACAGGGGTCAAAACGGTCATCAACGCTCTTATGCTGTATGTCTCGTGCTACGTAGCGACTTTGCAGAGTAGTACTAATGAGTAACTGCATCAGCAACAAGCGGAGCCATAGAGCTTTGGTCGAGCTGCTTTTGTGAATCCAGCAAATCCTCCGGCGTGAGCTGAGTTACACCCAGCTGGCTGCAAACGTTCTGTACCCATGCGACCATACCCTTAACGGCTCTGGTTTCGTAATCGTATCCAGAAGAATCGACCAGAATTTCGATTGCTTCGTTAAGAGACCTTGCATTGTGGTAAGGCCGATTTGAGGTAAGAGCGTCGAAGGTATCAGCTACAGCCATAATGCGGGCACCGATGGGTATTGAATTATTAGATAGCCCATCCGGATAGCCTTGACCGTTCCATTTTTCGTGATGGTGTCGAACGATAGCTATCTCCTGTTCCAGAAAAGTCATTTTTTCAAGGATTCGGACGGCTACGAGAGGATGCTGCTCAATGATAGTGCGTTCACGAGGTGTTAGCTTGCCTGGTTTTGATAAAATTGCATCGGGTATGCCAATCTTTCCGATGTCGTGAATCATTGCAGCCCGGCGAATGATCTCTAATTGTTTCGGAGCGATTTTCATTGTCGTGGCAATACCGACGGCGTATTGCATTACGTTTTCGGAATGTTTCTTTGTATAAGAGTCTTTCGCTTCAAGGGCCTGGACCAATCCCCAGATGCTTTGAATAAAGACCTTTTCCGCCTGCACCGAGAGGCCGTCAATACGTCTTTGGAGCTTTTTAATCTTTTCGGTCTCGATGTCGTTATCGTTTAGGGCCTTTGACATAGTTTTGTCCCAGACTTTAACACAGTTCCGTCCGGCACTTTTGGCTTCGTACAGAGCCAGGTCCGCTCTGCGAATCAGCTCTCTGGGAGAATCAGTGGCCTCGGACAGGCTTTGTGCTATCCCACAGCTGATTGTCATCGTGAGGTTTTCCACGACCTTTATTTCCTGGACCTTGTTTCGAATCCTTTCCAGTAATGTGACGGCATCTTCTGCATTTGTTTCCGGCATTAGTATGACAAATTCGTCGCCTCCGTAGCGTGTGAGCACATCCGGTGTTCTTTTCTGGCTTTTCATACATTTGGCAAGTTTTCTGAGCGTATCGTCGCCGGCGGCATGCCCCAATACGTCATTGATTGTTTTGAAGTTGTCGAGGTCTATGAATGCAACGGAGAATTGACGTTTGTAGCGTTTTGCGCGGGCGCACTCGGTTTGAAGTTTATCCTCAAGAAGCTTCCTTGAGCCTACTCCGGTTAGGGCATCGGTCAGGGAAGTCAGCCTTGCCTCTTGATACAACTTTGCATTAGTCAGATGGGAGTTCAGGATTTCTCTTGCTAATTTTGCCTTATAGGATGTTAGCTCCCTATTTGTGGCGGTCGAAGCATCTAAGCCGCACATACACAAATAGCTCGTCTCGGCGCTCGTCGGGGCGGAGCCCGCCGTAGCCCGGAAGGCCGAGGCCGTAGCCGGGAAGCCCTGCCGCAAGGCATCCTGTGGACTGCTGCCCTCGCCATTTTGCTTCGACCAGGCGGTTTTGCCCCCGCTTGTTGCCGGCGGGAGCGAAGAATCGGGGGGAAAACGGTGAGTGGAGATATTAAGCGGAATGACCAATCGGGGAGATTGGCCTCCCAGCTTTTCACAAACGCACGGAATGCTGTCATATCGAAATTCAGCTCCGTCTAAAAATTGCCCCACACCAATTGAACCCGAGCCGGAGCGCTGCAAACCAGGTCCAGAGGCAGGATTGCCGCTGAGGGACAATTGGTGCGGGGTAATTTGACCCAGTGACTCTTTGGGGCAGGAACAGTTGTTGTAGCTGACCAGTGTAGAGGCTTTAGTCGTCGTGCTACGGCAGTCTCCGCCCTGACGAGTAGAGCCGTTTTGGTGAATAAACAGTACACATTTCTTGGCGCCGAAGAGCTTTGGTACCTCACGGGTAACTATGTTGGCGACTTCATTTAAGTCGATGCTTTTCAGGCAAGTCGAGAGCATTGCGACTTCCTCGGCTGCGGCTCGGTCCTCAAGAAGCTGTCTTGCCATAAGGTCACGAGTTGAGACTATTCCGACCACAACTTTGTTATAGACAATTGGTAAATGGCGAATCTGATGAGAGGTCATAATTTCTCGGACCTTGCTGCTCGGAGTATTGGGCGAACAGGAGATAACCTGGGTCGTCATAATCTCTTCTATGGTGGTTTTCTCAATGTCCATCGAGGCGGCAACCACACGGTTGACAATATCTCGCTCTGTCACGACGCCAATAAAGTCCCCGTTATCATTATTTACGATAAGACAAGCGACATTATTAGTAAACATCTTAGCCGCGGCAGCTTTGATGGTGGCATTATGGCTGATGGTTATAATCTCAGCAGGCCGTTCAACAATTACATCCATTTTTTGGTGCTTTTTATGATTCATAAATTATAACCCGTCCCCCCATCTGAATATCCATTCAACAGTGTTCAACCAAATATCGGGCTGCCTGAAGGCAGTTTATCGGCATTAATCATCGGCTACTTCTGGAATTTTTGTTGTTAGCAGAGAAATAAAGTTTCTGGAAACTATTGACAATAGAAAATAGTCAATAGAAAATAGTAAATCGATTGTTGGATTTTCGTTTTTGTCTTTTCGGGGATGAGCTTTGAGAAATAAAAGCAAATTATCGCCTATAGGTACAGCCGCAAAAAAAGCTGGCATTTCCCGGCAATCTCTGCAATATTACCTTATGGTCGGGCTGCTTGAGCCGACAGAAGTGACGCCGACCGGCAGACGAATGTTTGATAAAAAGAGCATTGAGCGAATTAAACTGATAAAAAGACTTAACGATAGCGGCTATCCTTTGCGTGCCATAAGGGAGTTGTTTCTGGAAGGCCGCAGTGATTTGAAAGGGAGTGAACAGTGAGTGACTATGAGACCACCCAAAAAAGACGCAATATGATTGTGGGCATTTTTGTTGTTGTTGGTATAGGCGCTCTCGTGTGGCTGATATTTAAGTTCGGTGATTTGCCATCTGCCGTTACCAAGATGGGTTCTTTTGAGGTTTTCGTTCAGTTCCCGACAGCAACGGGAGTACAGACGGACACGCCTGTGCGCTTTTGTGGCTATCAAATCGGTCGAGTAACAAAGGTTATGGCTCCGGATGAACGACCGGATCTGGTGAGCGGCTTAGAGTATTATCAAACAGTGGTTGTTCTTAGTATTGATAAAAGTTATGTTAATATCCCTTCCAATGTTGAGATAAAACTGATGACGCGGGGCCTGGGCAGTAGTTATATCGAACTTAAACAAACTCCAGGGAAACCTGCGGAGCCGCTTGACCCGAACCAGCCGGACACAAAAAAATATTTGGTGGACAAAATATTGCTGCAGGGCTCGACCGGCATGACCAGCGAGTTTTTTCCAGAAGAAAGCCAGAAAAAACTGGATGAATTGGTTGATGGCATCATAGCCCTTATTGCTAACGCCAACGATGTCATCGGCAGCCCTGACAACAAAGAAAATCTCCAGATAATGTTGGCTAATCTGACTAAGGCGTCAGAACAGGCGAAGGAGACAATGCAGCAGGCCAAGCAGACGATAGAAGAATTCCGAAAATTTGCCGTTGCCGGGACAACAACTTTGACAAATGTTGATGCCAAAGCCGAAGAGCTCGTTGTTGCGATGGTCGATACGAGCGAAGAAATAAGTAAAGCGGCAATACGACTACGGCAAATCTTAGAGACAATAAACGATGGGCAAGG
>JBDRTM010000045.1:0-26583 GCA_043824065.1 Planctomycetota bacterium
GCACAGATAAATGAGTGGACCCAATGGAAGATCGACCTTCAGGCGTTCGGCATAAACCTAACCAATGTCAATACGATTGCCCTTGGTTTCGGCGATAAGACCAATCCGCAAGCGGGCGGTTCAGGTACAGCGTACTTTGATGATATTCGTCTGCTTCGGCCGCTTTTAGAACCGGAACCAGAGCCGGCACCTTAAGCAGAGATTTGGCTTGCCCCCATTGCTTCTCGCGAAGCAAAAAATGGGGGCGCGGTTGGCCCCGTTAGATAACGTCGTATTTTTCATATCTAACGGGGTTGATATAGCAGATTCGTGTCACTTGTACCTGCCTGCACATGGGGATTTCGCAGGCACAGGTGCGGTTACGCAAGTGCAGGCAATTCGGGGCCTGTACCAATTTGGTGTAGGCCCCTTTTAAAGTGATAAATTTTAATTTATCATTTTAGAGATTGCGCTGCTTTGCGAAGGTGCTTTGTGCTTATACTGTGTTGTAACGCTTGATGTTTGTTGAAGATAATCCCGAGAGGTCGGGATTTTGGTGTGTGGCCAAAGCACGGTCATTTTTTAACTTTTTTATAGGAGGACTATTATGTGTAAGAAATTGATTTATTTGGTTTCTTTTGTTTTGGTGCTGGGCGTGGCTCTGACGAGCACGGCTGAGGCAGAGCTTGTCGGCTGGTGGAGGTTCGATGAGGGCTCCGGGACCACCGCCTTTGACCTTAGTGAGTATGGCAATGACGGCATTCTCCAGGGCGATCCACAGTGGGTGAATGGAAAATTCGGAAAGGCTTTACAATTCAATGGCATCGATGAATTTGTGGAGGTACCTCACGCCGAGATCCTGACGGTGGACAGCGAAGTTACTGTAATGGCATGGATAAACACCGAAAGGCACATCGGCCCCACTGGTGACAATTGGCAAGGAATTATGGCCAAGGGGCCAAATCCCGGGCGGTCCTACAGCCTTTACACTCAAGTGAGTGGCGCCCTTCATTTCAGCACGGGTGGAGTAGGCACGCTAAGCACCATGCAGGTGCCACTCAATGAATGGGTACACGTTGCTGCACAGGTAATCAATGGAGGCCACCAGTACTATATCAATGGAGAACCTGCCGGTACAAGTGGAAGCGGGATTACCCTACCGGGAGCATCGGACACCGCTACTGTTCGTATCGGTACGGCGAGGGACGCCAACCGTGAATTTCTCGGAATGATTGATGATGTACGCATCTACAATGAAGCGCTGACTCAGGAAGAAATTCAGGTCATTATGCAAGGCGCAGGAATGCCATTTGCCTTCGCTCCCACTCCGGCTGATGGTGTCCTCCATGAGGATACATGGGCGAGCCTTGGCTGGCGCCCGGGAGATGAAGCGGCTTCGCATGATGTTTATTTCGGCGAAAATTTTAACGATGTGAACGACGGTGCCGAAGGCACATTCTACGGCAACCAGACCTCGACGTTTTTTGTTGTCGGCTTTCCCGGATTTCCTTACCCGGAAGGTCTTGTTCCGGGCAAGACCTACTACTGGCGAATCGATGAGCTTGAAGCCGATGGTACCACGAAACACAAAGGCAATGTCTGGAGCTTTATGGTTCCCCCAAAGACCGCCTATGCTCCTGACCCGGCTGATGGCGCCGAGCTTGTCGATCCGAACGTAGAACTTAGCTGGACGGCTGGTTTCGGTGGGAAACTGCACTATGTGTATTTCGGCGATAATTTTGACGATGTGAACAGTGCTACCGGAGGACTTCCTCTGGGAGCTATAAGCTATACCCCCGGCACACTTAAAATGGCTAAAACTTACTACTGGCGTGTCGATGAGTTTGATATTATCGAGACGCATAAAGGCGACGTCTGGAGCTTTACTACCGAGGGCGGGGTCGGGAGCCCGGACCCGTCTAACGGCGCTGTGGATGTAAAGCAGACACCGGTTCTTACCTGGCTGCCGGGATTCTATGCTGCTTCGCATCAGGTGTACTTCGGCACAGATAAAGAAGTCGTACGCAATGCCGATACCGGCTCGCCTGAGTACAAAGGCACCGGGGACCTTGGTGCTGAGAGCTATGACCCCGGAAAGCTTGAGCTGGATGTCACTTACTACTGGCGTATTGACGAGGTCAATAACGTCAATCCCGACAGTCCGTGGGTAGGCAATGTCTGGAGCTTTACGACAGCTAATTTCCTTATCGTGGACGATTTTGAGGACTACGACATTGGCAACAACGAGATATGGTGGTCGTGGATAGACGGGCTTGGCTATGCCTCGCATCCTACTTTACCGGCCCATCCCGGTAATGGAACCGGCTCTATGGTCGGTGATGAAAACACAGGTTCTTATATGGAAGAGACTATCGTTCACGGAGGCAACCAATCGATGCCGGTATTCTATGACAACAGCATCCTCGGGTATTCAGAGGTGGAGAAGACGCTGACTTATCCGCGTGACTGGACCGAGAATGGTATTAGCACATTAACTATTTGGTTCACGGGCGATTCGGCTAACGCTGCCGAGACGTTGTACGTTGCTCTCAATGGCAATGCGGTAGTCTATCACGGTAACCCTAATGCAGCACAGGTAGATACCTGGACTGAATGGAATATCGACCTGCAGGGGTTTGCAGACCAGGGCGTGAACTTAGCCAATGTCAATACGATTGCCCTTGGTCTCGGCAATAAAAGCAATCCGCAGGCTGGCGGTTCAGGTGTAGTGTACTTTGATGATATTCGGTTGTATCGGCCAGCAGAGCCGGCACCTTAAGCAGAGACTGGCAATTAAAATTGCGCGGTCGATATAGCAAATTCATTTCAATTCGGGGTCTATACCGATTTGGTATAGGCCCTTTTTTCATTGGCTCGGCCAAAATACGTTAGGTCTGCGATATTGGCGATTTACTCCGCCAAAAGTCGGTGGAGCGTGGGAGTGTATGAAGGGCGAATTTCGCAGAGACGGCATCTGCCTGAACAAGTACCTGATTGACCCTAAGAAAAAAACTTTCAGGGGGATTTGGCTGGTTCCTTAAGTAAGGTGTGCACTGCACACCACCAAAGAAAAGGTGGGCGGTGCCCACCCTACCCAACTTCACAAAAGAGAACTCCCGGCTGAAACTCAGAGCAAAATATTTTCGAGCGGAAAATGGTTACTTACAAAAAGAAATAAGCTATAATATAGCAGTTGGTTCATAGTTAGCAGGTTATAGTGTAGTGCTCTGTCAAATGTCGATTGATGTGCTGTCATTCCTGCGAAAGCAGGAATCCAGATTGTTAGAAATGGATTCCGCATCAAGTGCGGAATGACAACAACTCAAATCATGCGTGACAGAGCAGTAGGTTAGGAGCAATTATGTCAGGTCATTCACATTGGGCGGGAATAAAATATAAAAAGGCGGCTGCCGACGCAAAGCGCGGCAAGATATGGAGCAAAATCGCTCGAATGATAATAGTCGCTGCCAAGAACGGCGGCGGGGACCCGTCTGCGAATCTGTCTTTGCGATACGCAATCGACAAGGCCAAAGCAGCCAGTATGCCGAAGGATACGATTGAAAAGGCAATCAAAAAAGGAACCGGCGAGGTAGAGGGTGTTACTTTTGAAGAGGTGCTGTACGAGGGCTATGGGCCAGGCGGTGTGGCTATAATGGTCGAGGCGCTGACGGACAATCGGAATCGAACTACGCCGGAAGTTAAGAGACTGTTCGAGAGACACGGCTGCTCATTGGGGACAAGCGGATGCGTTAACTGGATGTTCAGCAAGAAGGGGCTTATTACGGTTAACACTGCCAGTGCGGGTGAGGAACAGCTCCTGGAAATTGCCCTCAGTGCGGGTGCTGATGATATGCGAACTGTGGGGGACGTTTTCGAGATAACCTGTGAGCCGAACGCTTATGAACAGTTGATAAAGGCACTGCAGGAAAAAGAAATAGCTACCGAGGTAGCTGAAATTTCGATGGTGCCGCAGAACACCATTGCTATCAACGATGAACAAACAGCCAAGAAAATAATTTCGCTGATGGAGGACTTCGAAGACCACGACGATGTGCAAAACGCATACGCGAACTTTGACATACCTGATGAGATAATGGCCCATATATCGTAGTGCTCTGTAGTGAGTGGTGAGTAGTGAGTAGGCAACTCACCAAAACTTTCTAAACCTGATGAAGTGTAGAAGCCGGTTTGACGTTGTCGAAGCTGGTATCGAAACTGGAGGCTGGAAGCCTGATAAGATTCACGCGAGCTTCGAGTTTCTACAGCGAGCATCGATACGAGCATCGACAACCTTAAACAAAACTGATTATGCTCAAATTAACCAATTAACCACTCACCAATTAACCAATTAACCACTGTCGTGCTACGGGGTTGATTGGCCTGTGAGGAATTTTAGTTGCTGTTTTGCGTACTGGTATTTTTCTTCGCCGAGCCGGCTGACAATTTTCTCCCTTTCGGGGTACATTTCCCGAAACTGGGCGCGATATTTATCTTCGATGTCGATTGCTTCTTTATACTGTTTGATTGCAACATCGGTTTTGCCTAACATCTCAGCGATTTTTGCCAGCTCGATTCGCAGTCGCGCGCAGCCGGGATAACGATGCTCAACTGCAAACGAGGCGTTATCAAAAGCTTTTTTAAGCCAATCATTTTTTTCCTGCTGTGTCGAGATTTCCGCAAGCAGTACATAGACCTCTGTTAATCGCTCAAAGTTTTTGAAAGCAGCACTGTTGCGCTCGATTGCAGCCCGAAGGCACTTTTCCGCCTGCAGCAGCAAGTCTCTATTGACACCCGACGTATGCTTGAAATGGTGCAAATACAGTCGGCCGTTGAGAGATGGTGCGGCGGGACTTAAAGAGTCATCCTTAGCAGCAGAATCAAGGAGCTTGTGTGCCTGTTCGAGTCGGCCAACGGATATGGCCCGGTTGGCCTGTTGAATTTTAGCGCTGGCATTACCTACAGGAATAATGGCATAATTGAGATAAACACAAGTTATTACCACTCCTGCCGCCACTGTCAGTATCTTTACAAAAGGTGCAGGTTTTAGTCCGTAAGGACTCCACAGGAGAACGACCTGTGGTCGGGGATTTGTTTGATAACCTATCGCGATAATACAAGCAATCATCACCCAAAAAACTGTGAATACGCCAGGCTCAAAAATGGCAAAGTCTATCAAGTTATGAAAAGCAACGCCTAAGACGGCACAAAAAAGAGCAGCAGAGGCAATATTTGAGTGAGACCTTTTTGCCGGCCTCTCACCGGCTGCTGCAAGCAGGAAACCGGCTACAAATACAATCACAGGCATTATATACAATATGATTATCCCGGCTTGTCTTTCCTGTGGCGAAGCAGTCGGCGGCAGGGGAAAAATAATTGGTCTGATAAACAGCAACGCAGCCGATACAATAATCGCTAAGACAATCGCCATTTTTTTGAAAGTCGGCTCGAGCCGGTGAGCTTCCGATGAGCGGCTTGCAGACTTGTCAGACAAAACCATCCACAGTGGCATACAAATCATAGCTAAAAACCCGATAAGCCCGATGGGGCCGTATTGAGTAAGAATACTGAGTAGAAAGTTATGCGGGTCTGCGACGGATTCCAGTGCTGAAGCTGGTTTGTAATGTGGGTAGAAGTGTGCGAAGTTGCCGGGACCAACTCCGGTAAGCGAATGGTCGGCATACATTTTCACTGATGCACGCCAGTACTGCCATCTGACAAGCATTGAATTGCCGCCCGGTAATCGGCCGTGAGCTAATCCATACCAAACAACAACCCAGGTCCCTCCGAGAGCCAATAGCAAACATATAATCAGTACAGCTTTTTTGTGAGCTTTCAGCCGGCTGCCAAGGCAAAGATAAATAACAAACACTGCTGCGGCAAAAAGCGAAGCGATGATTGCGCCTTTGCTCTTGGTAATTAAAAGGCCGAAAATAACAACTGCTACCGCAATGCCGCATGTAATAAGCCAAACAAATTCGAGTCCGGCAGATTTGTGATTTCTATACCTCTCAATAAGCAAGGCAATAGCTGCGAAGGACGCCAGCAAAGCAAAAGAGCCGGCGGAATTACTCGTTGTGAAAAAGCCGCTGATATCCTTCGAGTAAAGACGATGTTCAAACTGGAACTGCTCCAAACTGTTCGGGTCAATTCGATGCTGCGCGAGAGTCGCATTAGGGTCCTGCTCATAAAATTTAATCAAGTGCTCATTTTCAGAATATTGCTCCCAACAACGATAGGCCGAGACCACACCCAGAGCGACAATGAGAGCTAAGAGAAGTTTTACTTTTGACTGTGAGTCTAATATCTGGACCAGCAGCAGGGCCATAAGCACCGGCGCGACAAAGCCGGCGAAATCAGTAATTGCCCCTCTTTTATCCGGCGCTGCAAGACCCGAGATGACAGCGGCTGCACAGAAAAACCCCAAACCGATTTCGATACCGCTCAAGCGGTATGAAAACTTCCTGCCGCAAAGACTCAATACAATCCAGAGAATGAAGGAAAATATCAATGCAGCCGATACAAACATACTGAACGAAGATATTAACACAGCCCTCCATATTGGTAAGCCGTACATGCTGTCGGTTAAACTGGATGAAAGAGTAATCGCTTGCACAGTCGGGCTTTCGGTAAACGTTGTGCGAAGTGCAATTACACAAAGGCAAATGGCAAGGATTATGTATTCCAGGCACACTAAGGTTTTGCTTTTGGTTAAGTTTGAATTAATCGGCGGCTTTATCATTTTGTGCGGTGGTTTCAAAAATAGCGACAATAGATAATACCATAACTGTTTGAATGAAGATTAGAATTGCACCGGCCAGATTAACCTGATAGAGAAAAATTGCGCCAAGGCCGGTGCAGAGCGTAGCTAAGTATAACGTTAGAACTGTTTGGGTATCGGTTAAGCCGCGCTTTTTCAGTCGATGGGAGAAATGCTGCGTGTCGCCGATGAAGGGGCTTTTGCCCTGGCTTATGCGCAGCAGCGTCACGCTGATGAAATCATAGAGCGGGACCGCCATGACGAGCAACGGCATAAAAACCGCATACCATTGTCCGCTTTGTGCTTCGTGATAATAAGTGGTGCGCACAGTCAGCATTGCGACAAAAAAACCTACGACAAGCGAGCCGGCGTCTCCCATAAAGATTTTGGCAGGCGGGAAATTAAATACTAAAAAGCCTAACAGCGTCCCTATAAAAACAAGTGTCAGCCCGCCCACAAAGACCTGGCCGCTTAAAGCGGCTGCGGCGAATAAAATACAGCTTATTATGACGGCAATGCCGACGGAAGCACCGTCCATATTGTCAAGAAAGTTAAACACATTAATAATCAGCACTATCCATACAGCCGAAAGCAGAGAGGTAACGACTTTGCTTTCGATAAAAAGCTCAATTCGAATATCCGCAAAGAAGGCGGCGATTATTGCAACTGCAAATTGAACGGCGAGCTTAAAGAATGGGCTGAGATGCTTTTTATCATCCCAGAGACCGAGTGTAAACAAAACAAGGACAACAAGCAATATAATCACAAGCTGGCCGATTTTACTTACAAAGCCATCCGTGTGAACGGTAACCGACTGGCCGAGCCAATCAAGGTGCCCGGGGGCAGCGAGAAAATTTACTGCCGCAATAGCCGTAAATATGATAATTGAGATTGTGCTAAATATTGCAATACCACCGCCGAGGGGAACAACTGTTCGGTGGTATCTGTCTTCGGCCGGTTGGGCAACCAATCCTGCGCGAACGGCCAGCTTTCTTGCAACCGCTGTCAAAATAACCGACAATACAAATGAGCCTGCAAGCAGAATTATCGCTAATATGGTCAACGTTTCGATTTTAACTGCTCCAGTAATCGTGTTCTGACTATCTCAAAAAAATCGAAGTAGCATTGCTGCCTGTAATCGGGGTAGGTATATGCCTGCGGCCGCCAACGGCCTTTATCAAAAATCAACGTTACTTCAGCGTACATTTTTTGGCCGATATATATACGATGCGAATAGTTTTTTGTTGTCGCTAATATCAGCTTTGAAGGCCCAATTATGCCTGGGTCCAGGTTCACAGGCCTTGTCAGGGGAAGGGCCAGCTTTGTTGCCAGTTTTTGTTCGAGCTTGTTTGTCCGGTGTTTGACTTTGGCTAATTTGCCGGGGTCAATCAGCCGTTTGATGCTGACAAACTGCCTCAAGATACGCGGGCCTGTCTGGTCCCTGTAATAATCGGTTTTGTCAAAGGGCCAGACCTCGCTCGTAAAATCGACCTTGCCGAACTTGTCGGTCAGGGCATCGGCTGCGGTGTGCAGGCAGTGATAGTTAGCAGCCAAAATTCCGATGATAAGCTTTACCGGATTAGGCTCTTTGGGCTTCCACATAGTTAAACATCGCAGATTCGTACAGCATAAGCGAGAGACTCGATGGGGTCGCGTTTCGGAACAAACTCGTGCGCCACATACCCTCTGAATCCGGTCTCGGCAATGGCACGCATAATAGCCGGATAATACAACTCCTGCGTTTCGTCGATTTCGTTTCGTCCCGGATTGCCGCCTGTGTGGTAGTGACCGAAGTATTGGTGATAATCGCGAATCGTGCGAATTATATCACCTTCCATAATCTGAGCGTGATAGATGTCATAGAGAATCTTTACATTTTCGGAACCGACTCTCTTACAGACCTCGACGCCCCAGGCTGTCTTATCGAACATGTAGTCCTTGTGATTGACCTTGCTGTTGAGATATTCGAGACAGATGGTGACTTTTTTCTTTTCGGCGTATCCGGCAATTTGCTTTAGAGCGATGACCGTATTGTCAACACCGACATCGTCAGGCATACCCGCCCTGTTACCGGGGAAGGTAATTACATTTGGAAATTTATATTCGGCAGTCGCATCGATTGCCGACCGTATTCTTGCCAGGCATTGCTCGTGATTCTCTTTTCTGTTTAGCCCTTTCGTCAGGCCGTGCGTACTCACCATCGAGCAGACAAGGCCGTGTTTTTTAAGCGTAGGAAAGTCATTGGGCCTAAGTAAGTCGATTGCTTTTATGCCCATCTTCTTGCTAATCAAACAAAGTTCGTCAAGCGAGAATTTTCCATAACACCATTTGCTGACAGACTGGTTAATGCGATCATTCTTGACGATTCGTTTGACGTCGGCCGGTGAGACGGCCTGTCCGGCGCGGGTCAATGAGCCGGCAACTGCACCAGCGGTTATCAAAGATGTATTGCGGATAAAAGCGCGTCTTGAGAGTTTGTCTTCTTTCATCGGTTTTCTCCTTTTCAATTTTGTGTTGGTTCTAAAATTCCATAATCACCCGTTATAAATATTGTGTTAAGCCATTAGCCGTTCTTTAAGGGAGTTGACCAGTTCAATCGTCTTATCAGCTGCTTTTTCAATAGGAACCTTTTGGCTTTGGGATTCGCATCGCAGTTTTATCTCGACGTTGCCCTCGGCCACGGACTTTTTGCCGACGGTAACTCTTATCGGTATGCCGATTAGGTCGGCGTCTTTGAATTTCACTCCGCCGCGCAGAACCCTGTCATCTAATAATACATCAATACCATTGCCGAGTAACTGTTGGTAGATGTCCTCAGCCACCTGGGCAACTTTATCATCGTCCTGATTGACGGAGGTAACCAGCACCTCGAACGGTGCGATACTAATCGGCCAGATAATGCCGTTGTCGTCATTGCCGAGCTCAATGGCGGAGGCAAGGATTCGATTTATCCCGATACCGTAGCAGCCCATAAGACAGGGTGCTTCCCGCCCGTCCGGGCTAAGAAATTTTGCGTCAAGTTTTTCGCTGTACTTGGTCCCAAGTTTAAAGACCTGCCCAACTTCGATGCCCTTCTTGAAGAGAAGTTTTTTGCCATTATGTATATCCCCCTCTCCGGCGTAGCGGATGTCGGTGACAGTAACATTATCACCTTTGAGCGGAAAATCTCTACAGGGAACGACATTTTTTATATGATAATCGGTTTTATTAGCACCGCCTACGCCAACTGCCATTGCCGCTACAGCGTGGTCGATAATCATCATTGAAACCTTATCGGCAATTCCTATTGGGCCGGCAAAGCCGACTTTGGCGCCGGTTACAGATTGTATCTCTCCTGGCTCAGCTAATTCGGCAGATTCTCCCAACACTATCCTGAGCTTTTCAGGATTGACTTCATGGTCGCCTCGCACAAGAACTGCAACATGCTGATATGCCACTGCTTCTCCCACTGTTACGGGCCCTCCAGCATGTTTTGCTTGCTCTCGGCTAATACTTTTTTTCAATTCTGCTGTGAGAGGTGGTGATGTATAGATTAGGGTTTTAATCATATCCTGCGGTTTGGTTTTGAGGAAAGCGCAGACGGCGTCGATAGAGCCGACATTGGGTGTATGCACTTCCTTTGGTGTGGGGAGATTCTTCGCTCCGCTCAGAATGACAGATGGCGCATCGACGGCCGCCCTTTCGAGGTTTGCTGCGTAAGAGCCGTTTTCGGTATAGACGATGGTATCTTCGCCGGATTCGCAGGGGACGGTGAACTGGTGTGAGCCGGAGCCGCCCATTTCGCCGGACTCGGCCTCGACAATCACGTATTCCAGGCCGCAACGTTTGAAAATCCTGCAATACGCATCGTACATAGCTTTATATGATTTGTCGAGACCTGCAGGATCGGCATCGAAGCTGTAGGCGTCCTTCATAATGAATTCGCGGGACCGAATCGGGCCAAACCGCGGGCGGAACTCATCGCGGAATTTCGGACTTATCTGATAAAGATTGATGGGTAGCTGCTTATACGATTTTATCTCGCCGGCAATTAGGGTCGTAAAGACCTCCTCTGCGGTAGGGCCGAGGACGTTCATTCTACCGTGGCGGTCTTCGAGGCAGAACATTGTTGGGCCGTAGTCGGTGCTACGACCGGTCCTGTCCCAAAGCTCTTTGGGCTGCATCGAGGGAACAAGGATTTCCTGTGCGCCGGCCTTGTCCATTTCCTCGCGGACGATTGCGATAACCTTGAGCAGGCTGCGCCAGCCTAACGGCAGGTAAGTATATGTGCCGCTGGCGACTTTGCGTATTAGGCCGGCCCGAATCATCAATTTGTGACTGGCTGCCTCGGCATCGGCAGGAATTTCCTTGACCGTTGGTATAAACATCCGGCTGTATCTCATTTTCGTCCCTTGTATTTAGCAAATTGGTTAATTAACTACTCACCAATTAACTACTCACCACTCACTATATATTGAGCACGTTTATAGTCCAAAGGATGAATGTTTGCAAGGATATTTCGTGACTGGCGGGTAAGAAGCTGCAGCAAGCAACAAAATATGCGCTTAATTTTCTTGCAATATAGAACTGCCGGTTGTAAATTTAGTCCAAATTTATCTAATCTCAAAAGGGATTTCCCTTGAACAGAATTCAGGGCGATTAGCTCAGCCGGCAGAGCAGCTGACTCTTAATCAGCGGGTCACAGGTTCGAGTCCTGTATCGCCCATTAGTTTTTTGACCTGTGTCAGATGATACATATTTGCTACATCAACCACGTAATTTTAATTGCCACCTAAATCCATACTTACTGTGTCGGCCGAAACAGTCGAATGTCATCAAAGAAGACCATACCTGAGCCGCCGGCCTGTAGATTGTTCTTATCGCCGAAACCAATAGAAATAGTATTGACATTGGCAAGGTTCACGCCCTGGGCTGCAAAGGCCTGCAAGTCGATTGTCAATTCCGTCCAGGCGCCTATCTGCGCTGCACCGGGATCATCGTGATAGACTGTCGCACTGCCGTTGAGAGCCACATACATCCGCTCAGCAGCATTCGACGCATCACCGTAGAACCACAGCGACAGTACTCCAACACCTTGCTCTGTCCAATTACGGGGGTAACTCAATGTCATGGCTGCCTCAGAGAACTTTAAATTGTTGTCGTAGAAATACGGCATCGACTGGGCGCCGCCGTGAACAATCGTAGTCTCGACATAATGCTCTCCAGCATTCCAATCCGGATCAGCATAACCAATAGTGGAACCGTTTGTCGTGGTCCCATATCCATCTATCCACGTGGACCATATCTCGTCGGGCGGATAGTCATTGTAGTCTTCAAAATCGTCCACGATAAGGAAGTTGGCCGTCGTAAAGCTCCAGACAGGGCCAATCCACGGACTGTCCGGGTTGGCGTTATTGACCTCATCAACTCGCCAATAGTAAGTGGCATCCCACTCAAGCTTTCCGGGGTCATAGCTCTCGGAACCAAGATTTCTGGTGCCTTTATACTCCGGCGAACTGGTATCGGCATCGCGTACGAACTCTTTATCTATGCCGAAATAGACCTCATGCGAAGCTGCAAAATCTCCCGGCGACCAGCTAAGAACCTGTGTCTGCTTTACATCCACAGCGCCATTAGAAGGCTTTAGGCTCACGACGGCGCCCAGAGTAGTAAAGCTCCAGACGTCGCCTTTGAACGTCTCGATAATATCAAACTCATCGACCCGCCAGTAGTAAGTCTTACCAGATTTAAGTGGGCCGGGACTATGAGTCGCAGTTGCCAGAGGAAGTCCTCCGGCAGCACTGTTCACATCGTCAAAATTGTCGCCAATGTACACAGTGTGCAGTTTCGCACCGAAACCTTTCGTCCAGCTAAGGTCTGCATCCGGGTCTATCAACTCGGCACCATCAGCCGGGTCGGGCTCATAGGCGGTCTTGGGGGCAATCGAAAAGCTCCAGACTTTACCCTTCCATGGACTATTAGGCTCGGTGTCATTGACCTCATCGATTCGCCAGTAGTATGTTGTGCCCGGAACAAGACCATCCGGATAAGCAAATCCGGGAAAGCCAACAACAATAAACGTTCCGGCCTGGTTGCCCAGGAACGCACCTTCGGCGCCGTCGTTCACATCGTCAAAATTATCACCCATATACATATCGTGCGAGACGGCAAAATCTCCCGGGGACCAGGAAAGGTTCGCCCATGTGTCCAGAATCATGGAGCCATCCTTCGGGCTGGGACTCGACGCTAATGGAAGCGGCTCACCCCGCATGGCAGCCCGGATTTGATCCGCGTTAAGCACGCCATCGTATAGGCGGACTTCGTCGAGCAGACCACCAAAAGCCTCGGTTCCCTCCGAAACCGGGTTTCCATCATTACCGATCCAGGCGAAGGGGTGAATGGCTGCCAGGCCGGTGTAGGTTCCAGTTGCCACCTCCTCACCGTCAACGTACACAACGTAGTTACCTGCCTCCCAGGTTAAGGCGACGTGATACCAGGTCTCGGTCTCCAGGACCATAATGTTTGTCTGTCTTGTATGCGAGTCGCCAAGGCCCAGGTCTAACTCTGTGTTGCTGCCGTCCATATATAGCTGAACTCGGTTACTATACGATGGTTGTGTCGTATGGCCAAAGAAGTAACGAGTCTGCGATGGCTGCGGTTCGGAAAGGTATCCCCAAACCGCGACTGTTCCCGCAGATGCCGACATGCCCGTTGTGGGGAACTCCACGTGAGCCGTGCTCGTACCGTCGAACAACAAAGCCCCTACCGCTTTGCCGTCATTAGGCTGCCATTCCACATTTTCAGATAGCGTACCGTCGTTGTCACCTCCGGCGCTGTCTGCCGCGATGGTGCCCGATGATTCATCGAATCTCCAGTATCCGATGAGGTCTGCCTGGACATGCGCAGGAGAAAAGCCCATGCCCAGCACCAAAACAAAAGAAACCAAATACATCAATTTCTTAGACATAATAGTCCTCCTTAAAAAAAGTTAAATATGGGGATTAGTTGAAACGTAAAATATTTTCACCGCGAAGCACCTGTACTCGCGTTACCGACAGGTGCAGGCATGTGCGAGCACAAAGTTCACATTACAACTTTGTGCCTCACATAATACATAATAACTCCTCCTTTATCGAAAAAGATATAAAGAATCCACAAGCCCACAAACCACAACTTCGCGGGCACATACTTTATCCATTATATTTATACCAAATTGCCTATCTTCCCGTCAAGAAAAAACTCTGGTTAAACGGCGAACTCGTCTTGAGGGGGTATCTTAACTTTTGACAGAATCTTACCCTCGCGCGCGTGAGGTATGCAAAAACTTGGGGTTTTGTTAGGGTTTTATCAGGTTCGCAAAATGTGGCCTCATGTAGCAAATTGGACTTTTAATCCGTGAGTTATCAAAGAACTCTCTATCTGTGGCAAATAGTTCGCAGAATCTTCTCTGCTGAAGATTTCGACGACGCTTCTGTCGATGAACACGCGAAGCTGTAGGTTCTCGTTCCCCTTAAGAAAAAGCGGGGCTGTCTCGGGAGCCCGCGAGGCCACGTCCGGCAGGAGCGACGCGTAGGAGGAGTCGATCGTGATCAAACTCTTGCCCCGGTAGCCGCGGCCCCTGAAGAACGCGATTCGGGTGTACTCTTCCTTGTTGGGCGAACGCAGCACGTTCATCTCGAACATCTGAGCTTTCTTGGCATCGATTTGGGCGACGATCTCCATCGCGTTGCCGCGGATGTTTTCAAGCACGAATTCCTGGTTTGCCGGCAGCTGGGTCGTACCGACGTGCTGGTGGCTGGTGCGCAACGATTCGATGTCCCCAGTGGGCTCGATCCTCAGATCGTCCTTCCCGGCCAGGGTCAGGAGGCGGGGCAGGGTCATGATTTGATTCCAGCCCTTCGTGGGCTTGGCCGGGTTCATGTTGAAGATCACAATCACGCCGCCCTTGCCGTCGGGCGTTGCGGATGGGGCATGTACCCCGCCCGGCTTCACCGCTCCGAAGTTGAAGAGGCCACTCGAGGTAGCGACAAACTTGTCGCGAGGTTTGTCGTAGTCGCCCAATATATACTGGCCGCCGCTCATGTGACTGAAGAATAGAAGGATGTGCCGGTTGCCGATCGGCCAGAAATATGGGCAGGCCCCGTCGTCCCCGACGAGTGTGAACCGGTCGTCCTCGACGAATGGGTGCAGATACTCCCAACTGGCCAAATCCTTTGAGCGGAAGAGGAAATCGGCTCGGACGCGTTTGCCGCCGGGCCCGGGCAGCGTGCCTCCCGAAAGTGAATAGTACAGGCCGTCCTTCTTCCAGATGCACGGATCGAAAACTCGATACGGCAGGGGTTTTCCGTCCGAACTTTTACTGGGGATAACGGCTTTGCCGGTCACCTTTTCCCAGTTCAGAAGCAGCGGATCGCTGGAAACGGCTACCATGTTTCCTACCCGCGTCCCGTGATACATAGCGATGACGCGGTCTTTCTCGACCAGCGTTGCACCGGAAAAACAGCATCGTTCAGGATTGGGATAGATCGCGTATGGAAGGTCTCGCCAGTGGATCAAATCATCGCTGACGGCGTGCCCCCAATGCTGGCGCGGGTCTTCCGGCGGATAGGCCTGGTAGAATAAATGTCAGCGGCCTTTCCAGAAACAGAGTCCGTTCGGATCGTTGAGCCGATTCTCCGGATTGACGTAATGATGGATCGGTCGGTACGGATCACCCGCCATTTTTTCCGCGACTCGATAAATCGTAAAACCAGGGGATTTGTTTTGAGTTGCACTTCCTGCTCTTGGAGCGTATTGGCAAAGGTGTATTTCGGGACACGCGAGGTGTAGTCAGGCTCTTCTTTCAGGGCCTTGGACTGTCTTATAACCCCGAGCGTTTTGCGAGCCGGCAGTACCCAAGCCGCGGCCATCACACCTGTCTGTTTTAGAAAGCTACGACGTTTCATACGATCCATTGAACAGACTCCTTAAAGACTAAGCTACTGCTACAAAGTTTTTCGACACCGATGAAGAACTCAAAGTCAAATACTAAAATCCCTGTTGCCACAATTTTTTTGAGGCATCCTCGTTACGACATATCAGTCAACGTCCATTGAATCCGGTGCGCAAAAAGCGGCGTTTTCTGACTAATATCGAAGGTGGGTAAATTCAAAAGATCAATCTATACCAGAATTGTGCTTCTTACTCAACATAGTCAAGAAGAGCAGAAGAGGCAGTGTGTCTAATTCTCTAGCCAGTTCACAGCTAAGACCGACACATCATTCCAACTCGAATCAGCCGCGAGATCACGGATCGGCTGCATTTGTTGGTGCTGTCAAAGACATCCTTATAGTGACAGTCTTCGGCATCGTTGTGCTTGATCACGGGAGTTTTGACGGAGTCCAACGGGAACATATCGAAGAAACGCTTGGGGACGTGTAGCGGGGTGTGCGGACGAATAAAACCAACGCCCAGGAAAAACGGCTTGCCGTTTTCCTGTTTCGCAAACTCGTTGATCTTATTTTCTGCCCACGCTGCATTCCGTTCATCGGGAGTAGGATCGCGGTTGTCCTCGTCAACGTATTTGAACTTTCTTACCTTACCCCAGCTGCCGTATAGTCAGCCTTATGCTTGAACTCGCTCCACACCGAAGCCAGATGGTGATGCATAAGCCTTCCGGATCCGGCAACATGATAGCCGTTATCGCCGAAGTGTTCCATGATGGTCTTGGAATCCTTGAGCACGGGATTGTTGTACCACTTGTCCCAGAACAGGTTTTTCGAAGTGTGTGGGTAGATACCGGTCAGAAAGCTCGATCGCGACGGTGCACAGACGGGGTTGTTGCTGTAGGCCCGTTTGAAAGCCACCCCCGACTGAGCTAGCCTGGCGATGTGCGGGGTACTCGCCTGAGGATGCCCTGCCATACCCGAGACGTAGTCGTTGAGATCGTCGCAGACGATCATCACAACATTGGGCCTTCGCCTCTGATTGACAACAGACTTGGCAAACCCGGCCGATGGGACAAGGGTTGCAACACCCCCTATCATCAAGCTCTTCAAAAAGTCACGGCGCGTTTTCATATTACATTCACTCGTCCTACTTAAAAAATTCAAACTTGTTTAATTTCATATGGTTTATTTAAACTCACTGAATAACGATTAAGCATTAATTCTATTGGCCTGGTTACACCTGCATCCAGGGATCGTCGAGACGGTTCAGCCAGTCTGTCAGCTCGCCGGTCAGCTTGCGGACAATCTGGGGATGGTCAGGGGCAATGTTCTTCAGTTGATAAGGATCCGACCGGTTATCATGCAAAACCGTCCTGGGCGGCCTGTCGGGCTTTTTTTCAATCACCATAGTATACCAATGCGTGCGAATTCCTCGACGACCGAACTGCGGTTTGCCCACCGGAGCCCAAAGATAAATCTGCGATCCCGGACGGTCCCCTTTTCCGGTACGAAGTAATTCCGCATAATTGTTCCCCTGAACAGAAGGAGGAATCTCCTTGTCCAGGTTCATCAGTCCCAGGAGAGTTGGGCAGGTATCCGGAACGGAAAAAAGCAGATCGTCGCGACGGGGCTTGATTTTTTCAGGCCATCGGATCAGGAAAGGAATCCGCATGGATTCTTCGAAATGGACGTTCTTGGTAGCTTGGTTGTGTGAACCGATACAATTGCCATGATCCGACGTGAACAGGACGATCGTATTTTGATCCAGATCCGCCTGGTTCAACGCAGCGAGGATTCGTCCGAACTGATCGTCCACACCGGTGACCATGGCAAAATAGTTCCGGATATGCTGCCTGGCGATTTTTTCACCGGAACTGCCGGGCAGAATATTATTACGGTTGATCAGGTCCTGATCACTTTTGTTCTTGTAGTATTCGAGATATCTGGGCGGCACCAGGTGGTAAGGAGTATGCGGCGGATTCATGGACACGACCAGTGCAAAAGGTCGATCCGGATCACGGTATCGATTCCGGTCGTTTCGAATATAACGAATCGCCAGATCCGCTTCATGCTCAGGGCCCCACTGATCGACATACTGAAATTCATTTCGGCCGGCCTGGGTGTTCCAGTACAGCGGGCGCAAGTGGTAATCGTATGTATTGTAAGAATACCAGAAATCAAATCCATGTCGTCGATCCGGAGGACACCATTCGTTCCATTTGGTATTCCCACGGTTGTTGGCACAGTCGATATAAGGAAAACGGGGAGACTCCAGGTGCCATTTCCCAATGTACCCGAGACTGTATCCGTTGGCCTTGAGCACATCCGACCAGCAGCGATGGTTTTTATTCAATTCACAACCGAATGGCTCACTATGGCTGGTACAGTTGCTCCAGACTCCGTTACGGTGTGGATACATCCCGGTCATGAGCATGGCACGATAGGGACTGCAGACCGGATAATTGCTTACCGCCTGGGTCAGCACAAGACTCTGTTCGGCAAAACGGTCCAGGTTGGGTGTGATCACCGGGTCCTGTTTCATGAAGCCCATTGCGTGGGCCCGCATCTGGTCCGGAAATACGATTAACAGATTGGGACGTTTCGGTGTCCGGGTGTGGACCGACGCAGTCTGGGCCAGGTGGGTACCAATGCTTTGGGATGCATAGCTTCCGGCAACACAACACCCGATCCACTGCATAAACTCTCGTCGCTGCATAATTGTTCCTTTCCGGATTAACAATCTATCCACAGATCATTCAACCTGGGATTTCCCATATAACATTGTATATCCTTGCTCAGCTACACCGCCGAGCCTCTCTTCTTATAGAATATAAAATCTGTCTTAATAATTCAAGCTTTCTGGGTGCTTGGTGCTTCCATCACTCATCCAATTTGACATCTTTGGTGAAAGATTGGAGACATGAATTTATCCATGAACATTGATATTCGACTGCTTCCCGATTGGCCATAATGCGAACCAAAGATTATCATAAAGCGCTCTATTTTACGAGGTCTCGTTAATCGGTAGGCTAGCAGTGCGATTCTACTTAAGCGAGTCCCATAGCTTAGATGGTCACCTTGTTCGTTGATTGCGCTGAATACATCGTTGGCCATTTTACGGAAGTGGGTCTCGATGTTATCGACCGCATCGCCATCACCATTTAGGTCGTAGAGGATGCCGTTTACCGAAAAACTGTTGGTCGCAAACAGCAGATCCATAATGGTAACGTCACTCTTGTCCTCCACGTTAAAAGCATCTCCGTTGCCACTAACGTTGAATGTCGATATGCCCACACCATTAGCTGTGACATGAAACCCGAAATTCTCCGCGATGTTGCCAGCAAGGTTCTCGTTAGTTACATATACCGCCAATGCCACAGCCATCGTTTGAGCATCCATCTTTGTTGGGCCACCAAGACCGAGCTGCATAGAATACTTCTTCTTGCGGCGGAACAGGCTACGATAGAAATCGGCAACCTCTGCATTGGTCATGCCGGTCAGGTCGTTGGCTCCTGCATTAGCACCATACATGTTCGGGAACGTCGCTGCCAACCAACTGCTTAATTGCGTTGCATCTTCACCGCCGTTTAGAGACCTGATCAAGTCCTGCCCGTTCTTATTCTGCCAGAAGCCAATCGTAGCAGTCTGACCGGCCGTCACCTCACTCCCGGCCAAAGGACGCTCGCCGAAGTTGTAATTTTCAGCAACCGAACCAGGCTCAGACAGGATTACACCGGAGAATATGTCGTTGACGGAATTGTCACCGGCAATTGTGCCGTTCACGTTTCCAAGAGTATCCTTACCATCCATAAAGTCGACCGGCTGCATCTCGCTGATGGTGTACTCACCCGGACGCAGATCGTAAAATACGTAGACACCATTCACATCGGTCTGAGTTGTAAGGTTGACGTCTCCCAGATCGTCGATACCATTGAGAATAATAGTGACGTTTTCGATGGCTTTCTCGTCAAAGTTAATCTCACCATCATTGTTAAAGTCTTCCCAGATCACACCCATGATCTCTGACGGCTCAATCACATCGTTCACGCCTGTCACCGTCATTATTACCGTTGCGGTGTTGGTCCCACCATTGCCATCTGATACGGTGTAGGTGAACGAATCCATCGCGGTCTCACCCGCTGCAAGATACCCGAACTGACCGCTGGGATCATAGGAGTATGTGCCATCACCATTATCAGTAACCATTCCAACAGTGCCGGTCGTATCAATACCGGCAATACTCAACGTGTCACTCACGTCAGGATCACTGTCATTGGAAAGCAAGCTTGCAGAATCACCGCTGAGACTCAATACATTAGTACCCAAGGCATCGTCAGTAACCACGATATCAGCTACCTTGATCCGGCTGCTGGTATCAGTATCCTCCGCAAGCTCTGTCGTTGTATTCGTTAGTGCAACCGTCGGTGGTTCATTTCCGTCCAGGATTGAGAGCTCTCCATCCTGGAGGGTTAGAATTAATTCCCCTTCATTCAGTGAACAGCTCTCCAAAAGATCGATTATCGTAGTACCTAAAGGTGTATTTTCAAGAACAAAGAAGTCAAACTATAGGCGGCAAAGCCGCTGTCGAGTCCGACAGCTACACGAGCAATATAAGCTGCATCCAGGCCGCTGTAGGTATGATTGCCCGTAGCATCACCGAAGTATGCGGCAACCTGTACGGCACAGTCAGCTCGCGAGGCTATGGCACCTTCGTTACTGCGGAAGGCATAACTGTGGCCGTCAATTCCAGCAAATTCTGCCGACGTTTCCGGTGTATCTTCAAGCCAGATCTCCCAGGGTCCACTGTCCTGGGAGACATAGATTGTGTAGGTGCCGATGCCGGAGCCGCCGGCGTCGTCGCCGGTCCACCCGACGGCGAACGAGGCCGTCCGCACCGTCGCGGGCAGCGCGTCCACCTGAGACTCGGGCCCGACAAGGTCGAGCGTGATAGAGTGCTCGTTCGTCACGATCGGGGGATTGACACCGAACACGATCGTGGCGTCGTTGGCAATCACCGTGTTGGTAGTGGCAGCGTCCAGCGGCTCGATGGTAAACACGACGTGGCCCTCGCCCTCGGGTTTGTTGTGATTGGGCGGCAGGAAGCCCGCCAGCGGATCCAGTGTGGGTCCCAGTGTGACCGGATCCAGCGTGCGGATGACCCACGTGACCAGGCCGGTGTCGACGTCCAGTTCCGCCTCGACCTCCACCACCACGCCGAGGACTTCGGCATAGACTCGCGTCCAGCCGTGGGTGGGCGTGCCCTCCAGCAGTACGGTGTGGTCGCCGAAGGTGACCTCCTTGAGCTCGAACGTGCTCCAGTCCAAGTTCGGGTCAAGCTGATCGGTGATGGTGACCACCTGGGCGGCGGCGTTGGCAACATCGGGATCGTTCTCGAAGTAGATGGTGTACTGGAAGGTCTTGACCTGTGGCAGGTAGTTCTGCTGGCCGGCGCCGTCGGGGCCCCTCAACTCGAAATCGGGTTCGAAAGGCCCGCCCTCGAGAAGCAGGGTCACCGGCCCGGCGTTGCCGCCCTCGGTGAGGTTGACGCCCGTCAGCAGGCCGCCAAGCTCGTCCACCTGGAGCGTGAACGGCGAAGGGCCCGACGGCAGTGGGTCGGCGATCAGGCGAAGCGTGCCGTCCAGCGGCAGGTTGCCGGCGTTGGGGATGACGATGGGCTCGCCGTCGCAGGCGTAATCGTCGAAGTAGAACTCGTCCGGCAGGTAGTTCAGCCCCACGTAGGAGCAGGCGGGCTGGTCGCTGGTCAGCTCCAGGCGCAGGTTCGAACCGGGCGGCACCTGGAAGCCAAAGGCCATGTCCGTCCCGTCGGTGAACCAGTCGCCGACGACGGGCACACCGGCCTCCAGGTCGGGCAGGTCGAAGGGGATGAACTGCTCGGCAACCAGCTCGTTGTTCAGCTCGCCGGTCGGCAAGGTCTCGTACAATTCGTCGAAGACGTCAACGATCACCATCGGCTGGTAGTCGTGCGGGAAGGCGACCGGCACCGGGAACGTCGCGCTGAAGCTGACCTCGTCCCCGGCAGGGACCTGCACGCCCTGGAGGGCCTCGCCGACCGGGACGTCGATCGAGTTGCGCAGGCCATCGTAGCTCAGCAGGAACCGATTGGTCCAGTCGACCCCGAGCTCGGACGAGTCCTGCGAGCCAACGTTGGCGATGGTCACGTCGAAGCGGATCGTGCCGTCGCCCAGCAGCTCGGCGCCGACGTCGGTCGCCACCAGGTTCACGCCGCTGCCGGAGTGGAACCGCTCCAGCGCGCCTATATCCACGTAGGTGATGAAGCCCCCCCCGGTGTTGGGCACGGTGCGGTCGTCGAACCGCGGCCGGCTGTATAAGTCCGTCAGCGGCGCGTCCGGCTCCCAGGCGGCGTCGATCGCGGGCGAATCCTGGCTCAGCTCAAACACCCCGTTGGCAGGATCAGCGTACAACGGGTCGGCCGAGATGTCGCCGGTGGTATCGGTGAGGGTCCACCCGGCGTCGGCCGTGTTGTGGACGTCGCCGTTGGCTGCGCCGGGGTCGAAGATGTCGTTGTAGCGGGAGGTCACCACCGCTGAGGATCTGGCCACGCGGACGCCGGTGTCCGACGCGCCCGTAATGATGTTGTTGGTCAGCGTCGCATCTACCACGCTCTGTAAGTTGAGGCCGAACTGGCCGCCATCGATGGTGTTGTTGGTGAACGAAACCGCGTCCGCGGAGGAACTGTTGTTCTTGAAGCCTGAGCCAACGAAGTCAAAAAGCAGCGAATTGGTCACGTCGAGGCTGTCGACTGAGCCGTTGAGCGCACTGCCATCAATGTCGTGGACGACCAGGGCGTCGCCGACGATGTCCTCGATGGTGATATGGTTCATGGCAACGTTGCCGCCCCCAGCCCCCCCTGTCCGAGGCTGATCGCCTCGAGGCCCGTGTCGCGGATGGTCACGTTGGAGAGGGTGACAACGCTATCTTTGGATTCGCGGCTGCGTAAACCCACGTCGAATGCATCGCGGATCAGCGCGTTGGAGAGGGTGAACGTTCCGCCGTCAATCAGCACGGCCGGCGTGCCGGCCGTTGCAGATTCAATGCCCGCATAGCGAACTTCTACCTGGTCAAAGGTGCCCACGGCCGTGTTCCACGTAGACAAGAAGCCGTCACGGAACCAGATGCTGAACCAGTCCCCGGCTGCGGGCGTCGTGGCGTCGCCGTTCTGGTTGCTATCGCCGCCGGTGTCATCGTGGATCGAGGTAAAGATGATGGGATTGCCGGGCGTGCCCAGCGCTGACGGAGATGGAGGAGTCAGGACCGCCGCTGGCGAGCTTGCCGCCGTAGAGCAGTTGCACGTAGTCCAGCGTCGCGGCTCCGCCCCTCACCCAGACTCGGTCCCAATCCCCCTTGTCAGGCGTGGTCGCGCTGCCGTTCCCGTTCGTGTCGCCCCCGTAGGTATCGTCCCTGATTGACGTGAAGATGATCTCGTTCCCCACATCGCCGATCGCGGTGAAGGTTCCCTGCACCTCGAGCGCCGCGCCGGAGCCGAACTTCAAGATGCTGCCGGCGGCGACGTCGAGGCTGCCGCCGGGGTACACTGTGACGCCTTCGTGCAGGTAGTAGGTCAGCGCTTCATGCTACTGTCTCGCATCAGAGATGGTGCCACCTTGTATGTGGATCGCATTAGCCCTGCCAGAGCCGATCGAAGTCGTACCGGACGTAGTCGCTGGACTGCCGGCTCTCAAGCGCAAGGGACCGTAGCCGGCATTGGTTATCGCATTGTTCGTTAGGGTGACAGCCGAGTTCGTATCGACGCGGATGCCGTATTCCTGGACGTTCGATATGGTGTTTCCGCTCAGTGTCGCTGTGCCCCCGTAGAGCCACACGCCGTCACCGAGGCCATCGGACACGGTTGAGTTCGCGAAGCTCAGGTGGCCCTTAATGGTTCTGATCGAAGAATCAATTGATGCGGATCCCTCGCCGGCGTAGCGGATGTCAACATAGTCGAGATCGCCGACAGCAACATCGGAGGAGATCCAGACGCTCTGCCAGTCGCCGGCCGCCGGGGCGGTCGCGGCGCCGTTGGCGTTGGTGTCGCCGCCGATGGTGTCGTCCTTTATGCTCGTGAACACAATGTGTGAGCCGGCCGTGCCCAGCGCCTTCAATGTGCCATCCACCCTCAACCGATCGTCGCCATCGGCCTTGACGATCTTGCCGGCCGGAATGGTCAGCTCGGCCCCCTCGGCGATCGTGACCTCGCCGCTGAGGTAGTAGATGAGGTTCTCGTCCCACGATCGGGTATCGGTGATGGTGCCGCCGTCGAAGCGAATGGCCAGGATGCCGGTGCCCGAGACGGAGGTGTTGGAGCTGCGCCACTTGCCGGCGTCGGCGGCAATGATGGCGAGGGCCGTGGCCCCCACGTTCTGGATTGTGAGGTTGGTCGCGGTTACCGTAGGGCCGATCGAACGGACATAGATGCCTGTGCCCACGATGTCGGCCACGGTCACGTCGGTAAGCGTGTGGGAGCCTGTGCCGCCGTTGATATAGATGCCTGTGCCCCCGACGTCGGCCACGGTCACGTTGGTGAGCATGCGGGAGGCCTGTGCCGCCCCCGATGTAGATGCCCCTTCTCGCGACATCGCGGATCTCCGTGTCGGAGAGAGAGATCGTGCCCGAGCCTACATAGTAGCCTACGTAGATGGCGTGGTCGTTGGTCCCCTGGCCAGCGTAGCGCACGACGGCGTGCGCCATATTGAGGACGGCGGTGTTCCCGCCGTAGAGCAGGTAGAACTGCCCCCAGTCGCCTGGCCCGGGCGTGGTCGCTCCGCCGTCGGCGTTGGTGTCGCCACCGGCCGTATCGTCGTAGATGGACGTGAAGACAACAGGGGAGACCGCCGTCCCTGCCACGTTCACCGTGCCGTCGATCATCAAGGTCGCACCAGAATGGAGTTAACGACGGCGTCCGGCTGGACGGTCAGGGTCGCTCCGGCCGGTACCGTCGCATCGCCCGTAACGACCTGAATGTCGCCGCCCGACCAGACGGTTCCGTCCGGGATCTCACCAGACCACGTCACAGTCTCTGCCACGTCATCGAGTGTACGCCCGGGCAAGCCTGGGACGCGATGCGCATACCCCAGTAGGTGCCCAGCCTCATGCGCTATCACATCCGCCAATGACTTTGCAAAAACCTCTTTGTTCAAGTCACACGACGCGATTACTTCGCTGAACACAAGGGCATCATCGCCCGGGTCCTGGTTGCCGACATCGACTTTCTCGCTCAAACCCCAAAACCGACCGTAGGCACGAAAGGCGGAATCATCCCCGCCGATGAGGATTGTCGAGTACTCAGGAGAGAAACTCCTTTGAATTCGCCCGGATGGATTTTATTGAATCAAAGTTGCACCTCCTTAAGAAAGTCTAAACCTGATAGACCTTATAATACAAGTGACAATCTAAAACCATACAGTAATGAACGTCAAGGGGGGAAAAAAAGATCAAAAATATTTTATAGAAACATACTTTGAACATATTTAATCTACTAAGTGATATAATGTTTGCTGATAACTCAACATTTATTTCTAACATGAACGCTAATTACAATTTATTTTTCAGAAATATTTGTTCCCGAAAGTCTCTTCAACTAAATACAACAACCAATTTAGACATGTTGATGCACCTGCGAGATGGCCAAAAGATGCTTGCAAAGGCGCTTGAGCGATTCGTAATTTTCCTCAATAAAGCTTATCATTCAATAAGCACTCCAGAGATATAATATCTGCGGTGTGCCAAGTTCGTACAGCGTGGTTCTGTCGATTTTTAATAAGTTTGACTTGCGGTAGCTCAGGAAGTCGGTCAAAGAGAACGGCTTGCGATATTCCACTACCTGTGCCTTGTCAATCCCCGCCAGAGATTTGACCCGCTCTATTGCATCATCCAGATAGCCAATTTTATCTATTAGCTTTTCCTCAACTGCCTCCTGGGCACCGAAAATACCGCCATCAGCAAGCCGCCTGACATCATCCAACGTAAGTGACGTTTTCCTTCCATCAGCAACAACCTTTACAAACCTATCAAGGGCAGGGGTGATTAGCTTATCTCGCATGTATTGGATTTCTTCCGGTGTAGGTGCCCTGAACGAGCTGGGCCAATCCTTTTTTTGGCCCGACTTAACAACAACCGGCAAAACGCCGAGCTTATCTTCCAGTAACTCCTGCACAACAAAATACCAGCTTATTACCCCGATGGAGCCGGTAATCGTGGTTGGCTCAGCTATGATTTCTTCACATGCAACCGACGTATAATAACCGCCCGAAGCAGCAACGCCCTGCATAAACGCAATGACCGGCTTATTTTCTTCCTCGCGAAACTTACTGATTTCCTTATAGATTTGGTCGCTGGCTGAAATCGTTCCGCCCGGCGAACTTACCCGAACAATGACGCCTTTCACATGCTTGTCCCGCCGAGCCGCCTTTAGCTGCCTATAGACATCGCTGGCTACATTACCGTATATTAACCCTTCCACCGAAATTATCGCAATTTTAGTTCTTGCCGGCCCTTCTCGTATGACTTCTTCGGTAAGGAGGCCTCTTTGTCCCGTCGCAAACATAGCAACTACGCCAAGCAACATCAGGAATAGTGCGATATTTGCCATAACCGACAGTGCTAAAACAATACCCCAGAAAATCCTCCAGCCCGCTCCCTTCCTTCGTGGTTCCATTCTCGTCCTGCTCGCACCCAGGCCGGAAATCGGCTCTGTCGGCTGCGGCCCCGTTGGCCCTGACAAATTATTGTCCTGTTCAAAATCCATAATAAAACCTTTCAAAAATAACCGCCGTCATTATAGACCGCACATACTACACCGTCAATCTTCAACAATTATTCTATTATCCTACTCTCTGTCATCCCCGGGCAAAGCCTGCCCTGAGCGAAGCCGAATGGGCGGGAATCTACTTCTTCAATAGCAGA
>JBDRTM010000046.1:0-8765 GCA_043824065.1 Planctomycetota bacterium
CGTTTAAGGTTGTCGATGCTCGTATCCAATAACCAATTTCGTTTAAGGTTGTCGATGCTCGTATTGATGCTCGCCCTGGAAACTCGAGGCTCGGGCTTCCAGCCTCCAGTTTCGATACCAGCTTCGACAACGACAAACAAGCTTCTACAACTGGGCAACTTTCGAGCATCCAATATCGAGCTTCCAGTTTCTGCCGTAAGGCATCCTGTGGAGATACCAGCTTCGACACCGACAAACAAGCTTCTACAACTGGGCAACTTTACCCCTGCCAGCCACAAGCAGGGGTCACTTTAGCTCACTTTAGGCACTTTAGCTCACTGAGATACTAAACAATGGCGATGTTGTTAGGAAAAAAAGTTGGAATGACCCAGGTCTATGATGATTTGGGCAAATTAGTGCCGGTTACGGTCATACAGGCCGGTCCCTGCGTCGTTATGCAGGTAAAAACGGCTGAGACCGACGGCTATAACGCGGTCCAGCTTGGTTTCGATGAGATAAAGCCGGTGCGGAGGAAGAATCCGCAAATCGGGCATGCTCAGAAAGCCAGCACGACCCCGAAGAAATTTGTCAGAGAGATGCGATTAGCCGACGCCGAGCAGCCATACGAAGTTGGAAATTCTGTGACGGTTTCGGTCTTTGCGGAAGAGGAATTTGTTGATGTTGTGGGGACGAGCAAGGGCAAAGGCTTTGCCGGCGTTATGAAGCGGCACGGTTTTGGCGGTTTCCCCGCCTCGCACGGCACGGAACGAAAACACAGGGCACCCGGCTCGATATCGAGTTTCGCCAGTGACGCCGGACATGGTGGAGGCCTCAAAAGGGGCAAGAAAATGGCAGGGCATTTGGGCAACTGTCGGGTTACTACGAAAAACCATAGGCTGGTAGAGATAGACGAAGAGAAGAACTTATTGGTCGTTAAGGGTTCTGTGCCCGGCCCGGCCGACGGTTATTGTATTGTACGTAGTGCCAAAAAAGGGTAAGTAATGAAAGAGCGAAACCTGGAAAATGATTGATTTGGCGGTTTACAACACAGATGGGCAGGAAGTGGAGAGCCTGAAAGTTGATGAGGCGGTCTTCGGTGGCTCAGTCAGATACCCGCTGCTTAAGCAGGCCATTGTTATGTATCACGCTAACAAGCGTGTGGGGACTGCCGCCAACAAGGGCAGAAGTATGGTCGCCGGTTCGGGCAGAAAGCTGTTCAGGCAAAAGGGGACCGGAAATGCCCGCGTTGGTAACATCAGAACCGGCAAACGTGTCGGCGGCGGAGTTACCTTTGCCAAGAGCCCCAGAGATTTCGGCAAACGTATGCCTAAGAAGCAAAGAAGATTAGCCAGAGACTCGGCGATATTGGCAAAGCTTTTGAGTAACAATGTTGTCGTGGTTGACGGGCTAAATTTTGAAAAACCAAAAACCAAAGATTTTATAGGCGTTCTGAATAACTTAAAAATTGAACGCAGCTGCCTGGTAACGATTAACTCAGCGGACGTAAACCTTTACAAATCAGCTAAGAACGTTCCAAAGGTAGCTGTTATGCCAGTTAGCGAGCTGAACGCCGGTGATATCTGCAACTACCGCAAGATGCTGTTTACCAAAGAGGCGTTTTTATCTGTTTTGAACAGAGACCAGACGAGTGAAAATTAACGGGTATTGGTGTGGATGATTATAACGTAATAATTCGGCCTTTAATTACAGAGCAAGGGATGCACTTTGCGAATACAAAAGGTGCGTATTCCTTTGAGGTAAACAAAAAGGCCAATAAGACCCAGATAAAGAACGCTGTGGAAAAAATATACAACGTCAAAGTACAAAAGGTCAGAACAGCTAATCGTAAAGGCAAACAACGTCGCCGAGGCAGAGCGTTCGGAGAGACTTCGAGCTGGAAAAAGGCTGTTGTATTTCTGGACCCCGATTTTCATATAGATTTATTCTAAAATACGGGATACGAATTATGGGTATTAGAGTTTATAAACCAACAAGTGCCGGTCGGAGAAACAGTTCGGTCAACGATTACGCCGAGCTGACTACCGACAAGCCCGAGAAGTCGCTTTGCAAGCGGATTAAGAAGAACGGCGGTCGAAACCATTATGGTATTACTACCAGCCGATTCAGAGGCGGTGGTGCAAGAAGGATTTACCGCATTATAGATTTCAAGCGTAAGAAGGACGGCGTCCCCGCGAAGGTAGCGACCATTGAATACGACCCCAATAGAAATTGTTTCATATCTCTGCTGCACTACGCCGACGGTGAAAAGATGTATATATTGGCACCGTTTGGTATAAAGACCGGAGACCTGGTGGAAAGCGGCCTGGCTTGCGAGCCTAAGATCGGTAATACGATGCCGATGGTTGCTATTCCTGCGAGTATGGAGATTCATAATATCGAGATGATAGCCGGCCAGGGCGGAAAACTGGTCAGAGGTGCCGGCAACGCGGCAAAAATTGTGGCAAAAGAAGGTAACTGGGTTACCATCATTTTGCCGAGCGGTGAGATGCGGACGATTCGTAAAGAATGCCGGGCAACAATTGGCCGAGTGAGTAATCCTGACCACCAGAATGTGCGCATTGGCAAAGCCGGGCGAAAGCGGCATATGGGCCGCAGGCCACACGTAAGGGGAAAAGCGATGAATCCGGTTGCTCATCCAATGGGTGGTGGAGAAGGCAGAGCAAACGGCGGACGCCATCCCTGTTCGCCTACCGGTGTGCTGGCAAAAGGTGGGAAAACCAGAAACCCGCGAAATCCAAGTAACAAGAGGATTATTCGAAGACGAAAAAGTGGACGTTTTCAAATTAGAGTGTAGAAGGCACAAGCAGTTGAATATTTGATTTAATCGTGCGAAAAACGCACATGATGTGAGATACGAGAAATGGGAAGATCTCTTAAAAAAGGACCATACATTGACGACAAGCTCTTTGGCAAGGTCAACAAGCAAATTGCCTCCGGCTCTCGTGAGCCGATAAAGACCTGGGCAAGAAGATGTACGATAGTCCCGGAGTTCGTAGGTTTTACATTTATGGTCCACAACGGCAAGATATTTCATAAAGTGTTTGTTACCGAGGATATGGTGGGGCATAAATTAGGTGAATTTTCGCCAACACGGACGTTTAAGGGACATTCGAGTAAGAAGATAAAGTAATATGCTAAGTGCTGATAAGTTAAAAGAGTTTTGCCTGGAACGTCAGATGGATGTAGGTCAGTTGGCCGAGAGGCTTGCCGGACCGAGGTTTGATAGGAAGCAGGCGATAGCGGCTGTTAAGAACTGGCAAAAAGGCCTGTTCAAACCCGAACCGCGTGCCGATGATATTCGCCGTTTGGCGGGCGCTTTGTCTGTTGAGGTCAATGATATAGCTGACTGGCGTTCGTCTTATCGCTTTGCACCAATGTCAGCGAGCAAAGCCCGGTTGGTTACGCAGTTGATAGTCGGTCGAAGTGTTCAGGACGCAATGGATATCCTGAAGTTCACGAGAAAACGTGCGGCAACGATGATTGATAAGGTTTTAAGAAGCGCCGTTGCGGATGCCGACGAGCGGCAGGTTGACGTTGATAATCTTTATGTAAGCTCTGCCCGCGTCGATGATGCGGGAATCCGCATCGGCACAAAAAGATGGATCCCGAAAGACAGAGGCAGAGCGCATCCTATTCGTAAAACGGCCTGTCATATACATATAACCGTAACGCAGATATAAAGGAAAGGATAAACAAAAAATCCGAAATTCGAATATCGAAATCCGAAACAAATTCAAAATTCAAATGTTAAAAACTGACAGCTTTGCTGTCATTCTGAGCGAAGCGAAGAATCTCATCATTCGCAGGCCGGATCCTTCGGCTTCGCCTCAGGATGACACCAAGTGTCATTTTAGTCATTAGATATTGTTTCGAATTTCGAGTTTCGTGCTTCGGATTTAGGGTTTTTATGAGATTATGGGCCAGAAAGTATCGCCAATAGGTTTTAGAACAGGAATAACACTTGGCTGGCAGAGCACCTGGTTTGCTACGAAGGCCGATTACGGTGATTTTCTTGTCGAGGACCAGAAGATTCGTCGGTATGTCGATAGGAGATTTAACCGTCGTATGCCCAAAGGTGCAGTGGCAAAGACTGAAATAATCCGGACCCGCAATGAGGTAAAAGTAACATTGCACAGCGCTCGGCCCGGTGTGGTCATTGGCCCAAGGGGTGGTGAGGTCGATAGGTTTCGGGAAGAGCTTGAAGAGATGACAGGTCGAAAGATAAGTGTCAACGTCATCGAGATAAAAGAGCCGGACCTCAACGCCGCTTTGGTGGCTGAATCAATTGCCGAGCAGTTAAGTAAGCGAGCTTCGTTCCGGCGTACGATGAAGCAATATTGTGAATCGGCTATGAACGCCGGTGCCAAAGGAGTTAAGATTATCTGCTCGGGACGGCTGGCAGGCTCGGAGATGTCCAGAAAGGAAACGCAAAAGCTTGGCAGTATTCCACTGCATACGCTGGATGCAAATGTAGATTACGCCGTGGCAACATCAAGGACAACATACGGAGCGATTGGCATCAAAGTTTGGATTTATAAAGGCAAATTCGGTGAAGAAATTGCGCAAGTACCCCGCCGTAGTCGGCGGCGCCCACCAAGGCGGATTAGCCCGGCGAAGAGGGACGGCGGCAGGGTTAAAGCTAAAGAGGTGCCGGTAAAAGACGGTAGTCAAAGCAACAACTGAAGCTAATAATGTGGTTATTCCACCGTCGGAACCTGACAAGGGTGAGTCAAGCGGTACAGAGGCGAGTTGAAGAATCGTGCTTTCCGCGAAAGAAAGTATTTTTTAGATACGGGTATTACAAAGGTTTGAAAAAATGGCAATGATGCCGAAAAGAGTTAAATTTCGTAAAAGCCAGCGCGGCAAAATGAAGGGAAATGCCTCGAGAAGCAATTTTGTGGCGTTTGGTGAATACGGCTTACAGGCCTTGGAGACGAGCTGGATAACCGCAAGGAACATTGAAGCCGGCCGAGTTGCAGCGACTCACTTTTTGCATCGCGAAGGCAAGGTCTATATCAGGATATTTCCGCATAAGCCGGTGAGTTCCAAGCCGCTGGAAACGCGAATGGGCAAAGGTAAAGGCGAGCCGGAATTTTGGGTCGCCAGAGTCAGGCCCGGACAGGTTTGCTTTGAGATAGGCGGAGTAGCTGAAGATGTGGCAAAGCAGGCACTGGTCAGGGTCGCTCATAAAATGCCGATTCGGTGCAGGTTCATTAAGCGAAGACATTCATTGTAAGAGAAAAACTTCAGATGAAAGCGCAACATTACAGAGAGATGAGCCAGGATGAGCTTGAGGGCAAACTGGAAGAGCTTAAGAGGCATTTGTTTGATTTGCGTTCACAGGCGGTCACGGAAAAGCTTGAGAACTCCAAAGCTGTAATTAACGTCAGGCGTGATATCGCAAGGATTAAAACCATAATGCGGGAAAGCAGGTAACGTTTTGTCCGCAGATGATTGATGCGTTGGAAATAAAAGATGCAGGAACGAAAATTAAAAACTTTAACCGGTGTAGTAGTAAGCAACAGCGGCGACAAAAGCGTCAAAGTTACGATTGACTTCAAGGTCAAACATCCAAAGTACGGCAAATACATCAAGCGCAGGACGAAAATCGGTGTTCACGACGAGCACAATCAGAGCGGAGTTGGTGACCTGGTTGAAATTACAGAGTGCAGGCCTCACAGCAAAACCAAAAGCTGGCGTCTTGTCAGGATTGTCCAAAGAGCAGTTGAAGTGTGAGTTGAGATAACGGATAATGATTCAGCAGGAAACAATGTTGGATATAGCCGACAATTCGGGTGTCAAGTCGGCGTTGTGCATTAAGGTTCTTGGAAGAGGCGGGTCCCGGGGTAGGAGGACCCGGCCGGTCGCCGGCGTGGGAGATGTTGTCTGTGTTGCGATAAAAAAATCGCTGCCCAACTGCCAGCTGGATGACAAGAAAGTGCATAAGTGTGTTATTATCCGCACCAAAAGCCCTATAAAACGCACCGATGGCAGTTATGTAAGGTTCGATAGCAATGCCGCAGTGATGATTGATGGTGATGGTAATCCGATAGGAACCAGGATTTTTGGCGCGGTGGCTCGCGAGCTTCGCGAAAAAAACTATATGAAGATTATCTCGTTGGCAAGCGAAGTGGTCTAAGAAACTATCTCAAAACTGTCACCCTGAGCGAAGCGAAGGGTCTGGCTGGCAGAAATAAGAGATTCTTCGCTGCGCTCAGAATGACAAATTGCGTTTTGAGATAGTTTCTAAATGATTGATAGTCGCCGAGCTGCGGTTGATGTTGAAATATAAAAATAGAAAGTCGGAAATTTATAAATGGCTTCGCATATAAAAAAAGGTGATATAGTCGAGATTATAGCAGGTGCCCACAAAGGCGCTACCGGCAGAGTCCTGCGTGTGATACTTGAGAAGCAGCGGGTAGTGGTTCAGGGTCATAACATAGCAAAGAAGCACGTTCGGCCTTCGCGCAAAAATCCGCAGGGAGGCCGAATCAATGTTGAACAGCCGATACATATAAGTAATGTTTTGCCGGTGAACCCGAAAAGTTCGAGAGGCAGCAGGGTTCGTTATCAGGCGAACGAGGATGGTAGTAAAAAACGCCTTGCCGTCGATGGTACAGAGCTCGGTGTTGTTAGAAAGACAAAATAGTGAATTGATGATTGGTGACTATTTGGCCGGTTAGCCGGTTTTTGAGATACAATATGGCACGTTTAAAAGATTTATATAAGTCAAAGATAATTCCGGAGCTGACTAAGGAGTTCAGCTACAAGAACCCTATGGCTGTGCCGCAGATGGAAAAGGTCATTATTTCTATGGGTGTAGGCAGAGCGACGCAGGATAAGAAATTTTTGGAATCAGCCAAAAAAGATTTGATGATGATTACGGGCCAAATGCCTGTGCCCTGTAAAGCTAAAAAGAGTGTCTCGAATTTCAAGGTTCGTGAAGGGACGGAAACCGGTTTGAAGGTTACGGTCCGCGGGGTGAGAATGTACGAATTTATGGACAGACTCATTAGCCTTGCAATCCCGCGGGTAAGAGACTTTCGAGGCCTTGACCCAAAAAGTTTTGACGGCAGGGGGAATTACTCAATGGGTCTGGTTGAGCAGAGCGTTTTTCCGGAAATCAACCCGGCAAAGATAGAGTTTCAGCAAGGTATGAACATAACTTTTGTAACGACGGCACAGACCGACGAAGAAGCAAGAAAATTGCTTCAGCTCTTTGGTATGCCGTTCAAAGGCTTAGTAGCGACCGGGCAAGAAGAATAGAGCTTGCAGACAGATACGAGAAATTGGAGCGTGTAGATGTCAACTAAAGCACTGGAAAACAAGGCAGAACAGAAACAGAAATTTCGGGTTAGACAATATACGCGTTGCCAGCTTTGCGGCAGGTCCAAAGCAGTATATCGCAAGTTCAAAATTTGCCGGATTTGTTTTAGAACATTAGCTAACGAAGGAAAAATACCGGGAGTAAGAAAAGCCAGCTGGTAAAAATCGTAACTGAAGTCTTGCAAAACTACAGATTGTAATCTAAAAATACTATATACGAGATACGAGACTATGAGTTTAAGTGACCCAATAGCTGATATGCTGACGAGAATTCGCAATGCTATGCGAATAAGCAGAGACCAGGTCAATATCAAGGCTTCTAATATTTGTGGAGGCATAGCGGCTGTTTTGAAAAAGGAAGGTTACATCGAGGATTTCGACCGAATCGACGATGGCAAGCAGGGGATACTGAGGGTTATATTAAAGTATGACCAGGATGGTAGTTCCATTATAAATGAAATAACAAGAACAAGCAAGCCCGGCCGCCGAGTTTATTCATCTGTTGATAAATTGCCGCGCGTTTTAGCCGGTATGGGTATAGCAATCGTTTCGACAAGTAAAGGTGTAATGAGTGATAAAAGCTGCCGCGAGGCAAACGTTGGCGGCGAGATACTTTGTACGGTAAGCTGATGAGTCGTATTGGAAAAAAACCTATTGATATTCCTGGAGTCGTAAAGGTGGAGCAGAAAGGCCGGTGTATCAAGGTCTCAGGCCCGCTGGGCGAGCTCCAGATGGACTGTCATCCGCGAATAAAGGTAAAAATTGACGATACCGGGGGGAAAATATTAGTCGAAAATAAACGTCCCCAGGACCGTCAGAATAGGCAGTTACACGGCACGATGCGTGCCTTGATTGCTAATATGGTTGCCGGTGTCAGCAAAGGTTTTGAAAAGAAGATGGAAATATACGGCACCGGCTATAATGTCAAAGAGCAGGGCGGAAAGCTGGTTTTTCAGGTCGGTTTTTGCCATCCGGTAGAGCGGATAGTGCCGAAGGGTATAAAGGTAAATATTGAGGTCGGTGCTACCAGGGGCAATGAAGTACCGGCCAGGTTCACGCTTTCCGGAATAGACAAATGTCTGCTGGGACAGTTCGCTGCAGATATACGGAAAATAAGGCCGCCTGAACCCTATAAAGGAAAGGGTATCCGTTATACCGACGAACAAGTGCGGCGCAAGGTCGGCAAAGCATTTGCTTCGGGAGCGGCATAAGATTTACGATTGACAATTGAATATTGACTATTGAAAGGGTTCCAATTTCGTAATAAGTCGCGAAATGGGAACCCAAAAAGAAGTCAGAATTCGCAATCAATAGAAAATAGTAAATAGTCAATAGTAAATGGCAGTTGGGATTTGGTTCTTATGAAAACTGAGATGCTAAAAAAAGCGGCACTGAGGCGTAAGTATCACGTTCGGAAAAAAGTCTTTGGAACCCCGGAC
>JBDRTM010000047.1:0-3766 GCA_043824065.1 Planctomycetota bacterium
TCCATCAGGACATCCTCCTGAGCAGTAACGGTACTCAGACAACTAAACAACGCCAGAAAAGTAATCAACAATAACTTTTTCATCGTATTGCCTTTCTCGAATTGGTTATTTGATAAAGATTCATATTTAGTTCCTTTTGCGAAAACAGTATGCCTGTTAGTCCTAAGGACTCCTTACTGAGAAGGGTATGTATCCATATTTGTCATTCTGAGCGGTCCGAAGGACTCCTTACGGAGAACGGAGTGCAGCGAAGAATCTCTAATCCTTTTCTAATGCCAGATGCTTCGCGGAGTTTACCCTTGAGCGCAGCGAAGGGCTCAGCATGACAGTAAGAGCAAGCATTCATTTTCTTAGAAGCTTTTAGTATTTACTCATTTTTCTAAACTGCCATTATTGAGATTGACCATCAATCAAAGGACCAACCTCTAATCCGCCTTTGGCGGACTGAAGAACCGAGATAAGGGAGATTATCAAGATTGAGCGTATCGCCCACTTCTTTTTGCAGCTCTTTAAGCCGTCTCCTTAGTTTCCTTATCAAGCCGAAATAAGCGGGGTCCTCCGCAAGGTTGTTCATTTCCAGGGGGTCGGCCTTGAGATTATAGAGGAGAGTTTTACCGATTTTCGGATAATAAATCATTTTGTAATGGACTTGGCCATCCCTTCCGGGACCATCGGTGCAGACCATTCTCTGCAGGTCGATATAGCCGCCGTAGATGGCATCGTAACTGCTGTCGGCTCTACCGTCGATTAGCGGCAGCAGGCTCTTGAACTGAACATGTTCCGGTTTCTTAACACCGGCAAGTTCCAGTGCTGACGGCATGATGTCCTGAAGATAGACCGGTGCGGTTATCTTTTTGTTCTTCGCAACACCGGGACCGTTCACCATTAGCGGAGCTCTGACGCTGTGGTCGTACATGTTTTGTTTTCCCATCAGACCGTGATGGCCGACCGCCAGTCCATGGTCGGCCGTAAAAAAGATATAAGTGTTGTCGGCTTTGCCGGTCTTTTTTAGGGCATCCAGAATGAGTCCGACCTGGGTGTCCATGTGAGTGATTATCGCGTAGTATTCCTGACGGTTCACTTTGACGGCGTATTTGCTCCGAGGGAAGGGGGCGAGCCTTTCATCTCTTTGCTTCTTGCCTAAACCGATTGAGTCCTTGTACGGATATTCAGGCAGGAAATTGGCAGGTACCTTCACTTTTTCCAAGGGGTACTTTTCCACGTATTCCTTCGGAGATTGTCTGGGGTCGTGCGGGGCGTTGAAAGCCAGATACATAAAGAATGGTTTTTCGCTCTTTGAAGCGTTTTCGAGAAACTCCAATGCGTTATCTGTAAGGACTTCGCTCCAGTGTTTGCCGCCCTTCCAGTAACCACCATTTCTCGTATCCCACGGTTTCCAGAGGTCCGGGATTCCCTCTATAGGTCGGTAATATCCCAGCGGCGTTTGATTGGGCATTCCAGGCCGAACGTCTTTGACGTAATCGAATATGTCTTTCGGCTTGATACCTTTAACGTGCCATTTGCCACTCATATAAGTTTCGTAGCCCGCCTTACTCATATACTGCGACCAGAACCTGCCGGCTTTGGTTTCTTCCTTCAACTGCGGCTCAATTGCTCTGGCTATCCACAGGAACCGGCCCGTATTGAGCATCGTTCGGCTGGCCACGCACACCGCACCAACCCAGGAACCCTGATTATATGCGTGCGTAAAAGTAACGCCGTTTCTAACCAGCCTGTCAAGGTTTGGGGTCTCTATTTCGTCGCAACCCATTGAGCGCAGCGTTTCAAAGCACTGGTCATCGGCAAAGATGAAAAGAATGTTCGGCTTCTTTCGTCTCTTTGCAAAGGTCTGGACACTCGGCAGCAATAAGGTGGCAAAGCCAAGGCCGGCACTCTTTATAAAACCACGTCTTGTGCAACAGTATTCATTCATCATACATTTTCCTTAACCAGTAGTGTTTGTTTTGCTAATAATACCATATATAATCGTGTTTACTTATTCCAATATTCGTCAATTACTTTTTGTATATGTGGGTACTTTGCATCTGTTTCATTGTATTTTCTTCTCAATCGCAGCAGCTCGGCCTTCAACTCTTTGACCACAGCAGCGTATTTTGGTTTGCCGTACAGGTTGTTTATTTCGTGTGGGTCATTTTTCATATCATACAGTTCCCACCCGGCTTCAGTTGGTTTGGGGCCGCCCTTCTTGTAATTTAGGCCGTAGAAAAATATCAGTTTGTACTCCTTAGTCCGAACACCGAAATGTGCGGGGTTGTCGTGATGCGCCATGTGCATCCAGTAGCGGTAATAAGTGGACTTAGGCCAATCAGCAGGTGTTTTGCCTCGCAGCAGCGGAACGAAACTTCGCCCCTGCATATAGCCGGGTGCTTTCAGGCCCGCCAGTTCCAGTATCGTTGGTGCAAAGTCGGTATTGTTGATGATCTCGTCTGTGCAGGTCCCCGGCTTAATCATCCTGGGATACCTTACAAGAAACGGCATCCGCATCGACTCCTCGTACATCCAGCGCTTGTCGATATAATCATGCTCACCGAGCATCATGCCCTGGTCCGATGTATAGATGATTACAGTGTTGTCCATCTGCCCGCTCTTTTCCAGATACGCAAACAGCCGACCCAAATTATCATCAATCCCCCGAACGCACCGTAGATACTTCTTCAAATAACGCTGATACGCCGTCCGTTTATACTGCTCATCCGGCAGCGACTGTTCAACGAACATATGCATCCCCATATTCCTTCGCTTGTTACGCTTACCGATGGAAGTACCCATATTTTTGGCTGCCTGCGAACCGTGCTCCGGTTGCCGCCACAGGCTCACAGGCTCAGGGATATCCACGTCATCGAAGAGCCAGTCATAGCGCTCGGCATTTTCGAAATTATCGTGCGGCGCCTTGTAATGGTGCATCAAAAAGAAAGGTTTTGACCTGTCCCTGCCTTTGAGCCACTTGAGCGATGTATCGGTAATAACATCCGACGAGTGACAAGAGTCATATCTCGCGAAACGTTTTTCGTTCTTGGGCCACTGTCCGCCTGACTCCCGGAGAATCGGATTGAAATATGACCCCTGCCCCGGAAGCACACAATAATAATCGAATCCTCCCGGTTCCTGCTTTAAGTGCCACTTGCCTATCATAGCCGTTTCGTAACCGGCCTGTTTCATCAGCTTCGGCAGGTATTGTCTTTCCGGCTCGAGCCTGCCGCCCAAATCCAGAGCGCCGTTGGTCTGGCTGTATTGTCCGGTCAAGATTGTCGCCCTGCTGGGCACACAAATCGAATTGGTACAAAAACAATTCTCAAAAAGAATCCCTTCTTTAGCGAGTCGGTCGATGTTCGGCGTCGGAGCCACCTTTGCCAGCCTGCTCTGATACGCGCTGATCGCATGTGCGGCATGGTCATCGGACATAATAAAAAGAATATTCGGAGCTTTGTCTCTATTCGCCTTCCGGGCCGCCCACAATCTCCCTGTACAGGCAAGTGACATAACCGCCCCACACTCTTTCAAGAACTTTCGTCTATCCATTTCAATACCCCAAATTGCACAACTATAATTTGCCGTTGTGTAAAATTGTAAGATTTTACAGCCGGGAATCCATAATTTTTTCGGACAACGTCCAGAACTTGCTGGGCGTTCTGTGTAATCCTAATAATAGACTTAACTCCCTTTTGTTCGAACAATCATCTATTTTCCATAACATGCACGGCGCGGTTGAGCTTTCTTGTCTTCATAATACACAAATAAGCCTTAC
>JBDRTM010000048.1:0-4400 GCA_043824065.1 Planctomycetota bacterium
GACACTTAGCCGTCTCACATCTGATGCCCTTGAGCATCAGCTTCATTGCTTCGCGACGACATTGTTTACAAGATGAATCCAGATAACGTCCCATTCTTTTTATTTATCTCCAAAAGCTAAAAACTATAATTCAAAATTAAAATTCTAATATCGAAATCCAAAACAGGATAAGTTAATTGGTTAATTAGTGAGTGGTTAATTGGCCAGTTGAATACTCACCACTCACCACTCACCAGTTACCAAGTTATCATCTTGTGCTTCGGACTTTATTTTTTATACTCTCCTTCGCTTCGGCGGTCTGCAGCCGTTGTGCGGAAGGGGGGTAACGTCCTCTATCGAGGTGATACGCAATCCCGCCTGCTGCAGGGCTGAGATGGCGGATTCGCGCCCTGAACCAGGCCCCTTAACCCTGATTTCGACTTCGCGCACACCATTACGCATAGCGGCACTGGCGCAGCGTTGCGCAGCCCTTTGTGCGGCAAAGGGCGTACTTTTGCGAGAGCCTTTGAAGCCTACGCAGCCGGAAGAACCCGAGCAAACCGTATTACCATCCAAATCCGTAATCGTAATCAACGTATTATTGAATGTCGCCTTTATATGCACAATAGCCCGGACGACATTTTTCCTTACTTTTCGCTTTGTTCTTTTTGCCATTATTCAGAAAAATCCTCTAATCAGCGTATAACGTATATGTTATTTTCTCTTAGCGTTTTTCCTTTACACCCTTCTTGCCCGCGACTGTTTTTCTTGGGCCTTTGCGGGTGCGTGCATTACTTTGGGTGCACTGGCCCCGAACAGGCAAACCCCTTCTGTGACGAATGCCCCTGTAACAATTTATATCACGCAAGCGAGCTATATTCTGTGAAACCTGCCTGCGAAGCTGACCTTCCACGATGTAATTGCGGTCGATAATCTGCGTTATGCGGCTAAGCTCATCTTCACTGAGCTTGCCGGCCTTTGTAATCCCTTCGATACCAGATTCCTTCAAAATCTGTTCCGAGGTATATTTACCTATACCGACAATATACGTCAGCGAAATCCATATAGATTTGTCATTGGGAATATCAACACCAACTATACGTGGCATATCAGCTCCTTTTCGTATCCAGGTCAACCCTGGCGTTGTTTATGCCGCGGGTTCGTACAAATCACCCGCACAATGCCCTTGCGACGAATAATCTTGCAATTCTCACATATACGCTTTACAGAACTTCTAACTTTCATTTTACATACCTACTTTTTCGGCTGTAGTCTGCGACTAATGCCTGAGCACTATTCGGCCTCTGTTTAAATCATACGGTGACATTTCAACCAGGACCGTGTCGCCCGGCAAAATCCGAATATAATGCATCCGCATTTTGCCCGAAACATGCGCCAAAACCTTGTGGCCGTTCTCCAATTCCACCTTAAACATCGCATTCGGCAAAGCGTCGGTCACTTTGGCTTGCAATCTTATTGTGTCCTTCTTTGCCATTTTTCCTGTTTCGTATTTCCTTATTTTGTGGCTCGTAACTCGTCCGAGATACGACTCACTACCTTTCTACAGTTAATATCAAGACTTTTGCAAAACTTCAGTCAATATCTCACAACCGTTTTCCACTATCGCGATTGTATGTTCAAAATGAGCCGAGCATTTTCTGTCTTTTGTTACCACCGTCCATCCGTTCCTCAGTGTTCGCACGGCACTGGAGCCGGCGTTTATCATCGGCTCAACAGCTAAAACCATTCCTTGGGCCAAAACAATGTCATTTGCCAACAAGTCATCATTGACAAAGTTTGGCACTCTCGGCTCTTCATGCATTTTCCTGCCAATACCGTGCCCGACAAAATCTTTTACCACCGAAAAACCGGCGGACTCAGCATATTTCTGCATCTCGGCAGCTACCTGACTCCATTTAACAGCGGGCGCAGATTTCGCTATTGCTATATCAAGAATACGTGCTGTTACGTCCATCAGCCTGCGTCTATCTTCTGAAACCTGCCCGATGGCAATCGTAACTGCTGCATCTGCACAATAGCAGTCAAGTCTAACGCCGAAATCAATGCTGAGGATATCGCCAAGCTCAAGCTTTGTATTCTCCGAAGGAATCCCGTGAACGACCTGCTCATTTATCGAGGCGCAAATTGCACCCGGAAACGGGATTTTGGAGGCCGGGGTACGGACACCCTTGAACAAAGCTTGGGCCCTGGCATCAGCAGTCATTTGCGCAGCCACCTCGTCCAGTTGCGCGGTGGTTACTCCCGGCTCTGCAATCTCTTTTAGTTTTAAAAGAACATCTGCTACAACAACACCTGCCTTACGCATTAAGTCAATTTCTCTTCGGCTGCGAAGCGTTATAGCCATTTAATCTCGTATCTCGTCTCGTGTTTCGATACACTTTCCAGCGCTTCACGTTTTGACCAGGGCGTCCAGATTCTCAAATATCGAAGCCCTTATCTCGTCGGGGCTTCTGTCGGCATCGAAGTCATAAACAGGGCCGTTGTTTCTATAGTAATCCACCAGCGGTTCTGTCTGCTGATGGTAGGTTTTAAGACGATTAGCCACCACCTCGGGGCTGTCATCAGGTCGTTGAACAAGCTCGGTGCCATCGTTATCGCATAGACCTTCGACTTTCGGCTTCAAGTTTTCAATATGGTAAACCGCCCCACACTCAGGACAGCTTCTTCTTCCGGTGATTCGCTTTGCTACTACGTCGTCATCTATCCGGAGGTTCAAAACAATGTCAATTTTCATCTCGTTACCGGCCAATGACTCAGCAAGCTCGACTGCCTGGTTGACGGTTCTTGGAAAACCATCCAGCAAGAAACCTGCGGCAGAGGCCTTTCTTATCGCTTTGGTCATCATCTCAATTATTATTTCATCCGGCACAAGAGCACCTGAATCCATATAATCCTGGGCCTTTTTTCCTAATTCAGTGCCTGCGGCCCTTTCCTGTCGCAAGATATCCCCGCTGGATAAATGGAGCAGACCATACTGGGCAACGATATTCTTACACTGTGTTCCTTTGCCTGCGCCCGGTGCGCCCAACAACACTATTCTCATCCATACGCTCCTTTTATCCTGCCGGCTCCACTGAAACCATCATAGCTGCGCATCAAAAGGTTGGCTTCAATCTTCTGAACCAGGTCCAGCGAGACACTAACAACTATCAACAAGCCTGTGCCGCCTAAGAACATCGCTACACGCCAGTCAATTCCCAATAATATTGAAATCAGCGAGGGCACAACGGCAATCACAGCCAAAAATGATGCTCCAAAATAAGTGATTCTGGTCATTACCGTTTCCAGATAATCAGCGGTCCTTCGTCCCGGGCGAAGACCTGGGATGAAGCTTCCGGAATCCCGCAGGTTCTTGGCCATCTCTTTAGGCTGAAACTGTACCGTTACCCAAAAATAAGCGAACAAAAATATCAACAGCATATACAGGACATTGTAGGTATAAGCACGGTGGCCGAGAGCATCTTTAAGTGTTAGAATAATTGCCGAATTAGCTAACGCCGGGATCCTTGTCAACTGTTCAATTATGATTGGCGGGAACATCATAAAACTCGATGCGAAGATTATCGGCATCACTCCCCCATGATTGACTCGGAGCGGCAAATAATGTCTCTGGCCGCCATACATTCTCCTCCCTCGCATCTGTTTTGCCTGCTGAATCGGTATTCGACGCTGGCCCTGAGTTATTAGTATCGCACCGGCAACAACGAATACGAACGCCGCTATCAGGAACAATATCTTTGCCGGCCCGACAGAGCCGGTAGCTGCGCCGACTCTCAAGTCAACATTCTGCCAAAGCGTCCGGATTGCCCAGGGCATTCTGGAGACAATGCCGGCCATAATTATCAAACTAATACCGTTGCCTATGCCGTATTCATCGATCTGCTCGCCCAGCCACATCAAAAAGACGGTACCGGCCGTCATGCCAACAATACCCATTATCATTGCCTGACGATACATGCCTGCATAGGTCAATCCCTGCCCCCCTAACAACTTCATAAACATTATCGACTGGACAACGCATATCAGCACAGTCAGGTAGCGAGTGTACTCCTGTATCTTTTTGTGGCCGGTTTGTCCTTCCTGGCGCAGCTTCTTCAAAGCGGGAACCACCTCACCCAATAGCATAAGGATAATCGATGAAGTAATATAAGGCATAATTCCCAGGCCGAACAAGCTGCTTTTTTCCAGCGTCCCCCCCGTGAACATCTGCATGTATTCAGCAGCTCTACCCAAGGGACTCTCCGTGTCTCTTGATTCGGTGATTTTAGCTATCTGTTCCTGGTCGAAGCCGGGAACAGGGATATGGAAACCAATCCTGTATATTATCAGCAGCGCCAGAGTAAAAAGAACCTTATTGCGCAGGTCCGGGATTCTAAATATGTTAATTACCGTTTCAAGCA
>JBDRTM010000049.1:0-3111 GCA_043824065.1 Planctomycetota bacterium
AACCCAATCAAACCCAATTTCCAGGATGCCCAAATGAATGTAAACTCACTTATAACAAAGGATTACAAAAATTTTATCCCGCTGGCGGGGCAAAAAAACAAAACCAATCTTGTCCGCCGTAGGCGGATTGCAAAATGAACGTAAACGCTTTTTTACAAAAGGATTATGAGAATGAAACCACCTTCCGGCTCCAAAAAAACAAAGCCAAAACAAACCCAATTTCCGAAAGGCCAAAATGAGACAGAGGTTGAACTCCTAACCCGCGATGTGCTAACAAATAGTGAACGAGTTACCTTTTCACTTTGCAGCTTTGGTGCTCAGTTTGTTGGTCAGGGCAAAAGCGATGAGGTTGCAGAACACACCGATGACCAAGCCGTTTACTCCCATTGGCGATCTCAACAGGCCATTCCATATCAGCACGCCCGCGGCACCGGCTATAGTACCGGTCAGGAATCCGGCCTTTGTGACCCGGACGCCCAGGAACACGGCCGCCAACGGAACGAGGATAACGGGCGCCCAAAAATTATAAGCGTAAATGAGAATGTCGAGGATGCTGCGAATCCTGATGGCGAAAATAACGGCGAGAACGCCCACAAAACAGTTCGTAAGTTTAGCCAAAAGCAGCTCCTGCCGTTCGGACAGCGGGTTCTTCCGAAGAGGTTTGACTATATCGTTGATACAGCCGGTGGCTGCTCCGTTGAGAAAAGAGTCGGCTGAGGACATCACTATCGAAATCACGCCTGCAATGACGATGCCCCGCACTCCCGCGGGCAGCACCGTACGAATAACATAGGGCATGGCCAGATTGGGGTCCAATTTCGGGTCAAGCGCCAAGGCCACCAGTCCGATGGCGCCCGTAATCGCAAAGAAGGGAATCGAAAAGATACCGCTAAGCATAGTGCCACGGGCTGTGTGTGCAGCGTCCTTGCCAATAAACAAACGCTGGACATAAGGAGGCACCAGTGTTTCGCCCAACAGAAAAGTGAGGAAAAGCGAAAGAAAAGCAGCAATGGTCATCGCCTCACCCGGGACCGCAAAGTGCCCTGCCGGTGCAGCGGCTCTGATGGCGGAGAAGCCACCGGTTTTTACTATGCCAAATACAAGCGCAGCCGGTATACCAATGGCAAGAACACAGAACTGGATGATGTCAGTCAACACTACCGCTCGCATTCCACCGATTGTCGAGTAAGCAATAACAATTCCGCATCCGATCAAAATGCCCCAAATCGGTTTGATGCCGAGAAACACGTTGAAGATGAGTCCCATGGCCCCCACCTGAGCACCCACAATCCCTGCGCAAAGTAAGACCGAGAAGAACCCGGTGACGACTTTTCCCAGCTTGCCATAACCCTGCTCCATGATATCGCCTGCGGAGATGACGTTGGGAAAATTATCCATTTTTGGTGCAATAAACTTGGCAACGAGAAGCTCTTTGAGGCTGAACCCCCAAAGAGCTACGATGTTTACAATACCCAGGCGAAAAACCTTCTCGGCGTTACCTATAGAAAATCCACCGCCGATGAATGAAGCTGAAAGGGTCGCGAAAATGACCATCGAGCCATACGACCGGTGGGACACCGAGAACTCTTGCAGAGACTTCATTCCCTTTCCACTCCACAATCCCACGAAAAGGACCACAGATAAGTAGAAGATGATAATGACATAATCCAGCATAATATTTAGGCTCCATGTAGGTATTTTTCGTGGGCGAAGGTCAATTATTCGAGACTCTTATACTGCTCTTCCGGTGAAAAAGGCAACCGGAGGGATATCACCCATCGTTTTAAGGCCTGGGCTTGCCTCAAGAACAGACCTCACCGCATTAAGAGTAATGGCACACGTGGCGATATCACCATTTACACCGCCGGCAATTTTGGATTGAATTGCAGGCTCACCATCGATGTGCACCCGGTCATAGGATTCAGGCTCACCGACCGCAGCTCTAAAATTCAGGGCAATGACCTCCCTGTCGCCAACAAAGCCCCTGCCGACCTGCTGCACTCCACAGATCATGCCCTTAGAAATAGGTTTGTACCCGGTATTAATATCTTTGTCAGCTATTACCGGCTCAAGAGTCTCGATATTCCGGTCAAGCTTCCAGCCAAGTCTATCAGCGATAAAATCCACAGACTCAGGCAAACCTACGTGCCTCAGTGTGCCGGTCTTATTTTTGGCCTCAAATTCTTCCAGCGTCAGGCCAGCGCCAATTTTTTGCTGGAATGGAATTCGGCGTACCGAAGCATCCTGGACCCTCCATACTTCAACCTTTTTCACGCTCCGGCATGGACCAGTAAGAACTGTTGGAAGAAAATCCATCAGGTACCCCGGATTAACTCCGGTACCAAGACATACAACGCCATTTTCACGACATACTTTATCTATCCTCTTCGAAACTTCAGGTTGAGTATTCCAGGGGAAGAAAAGCTCTTCACAGGTGGAAATAATGTGCAGCTTAGCTTTTGCAAGCTCGGCAAAATGGCTCTCAAAAGAGACAATACTACTAACAGTAGTGTCTAATGCCACTTCAGGTGACTTGGCTCTGATTGCATCATCAAGATTACTGCTAACGGTGATTCCGAGCGGCTCTATGCCGCACAATTCACCAAGCTCTCTGCCGGCCTTGTCAGGATCAGGATCAACAGCTCCTACGATATTGAAACATCCACGCTCCACTGCATACTTAACCATTTTCTGTCCTATAGGACCAATTCCTACGTGAACTGTATTAATCATCTGCTTCAATCCTTTCCTTATTTGAAATTAAATCTCGATGCCGGATCCCAGTCGAGTCAAAAACTTATGGTAACTTGTGAGTATGATTAATGCAAGAATTACAACGGCTGAGTACAACATTGAGAGCAAGGTTGGTTGGGTGATTGAGATGTTTCTGCCAAAATAAATATGCAGTAGTACCTTACGACATTTTAATTTGTCGATAGAGGTTGTTCCCGTTTGATGCGGAATTCAGCCAATTAACAAACTGGATTCCCGCTTTCGCGGGAATGACAACTCACAAAATCAACTGTCATAGAGTACTAATGCTCTTATGAACTTATGGTTGACGCATCCTGACTCAGCCACTAAAATTGCTCACTCCTGTATCGAATCCAG
>JBDRTM010000050.1:0-2167 GCA_043824065.1 Planctomycetota bacterium
ACAAACTTCTTCCCTTGCACATTCTCATAAGAGGTCATACTCATACGGCCTGTTTCCATCCCAACGCCCTTGCAGAGCCCCTTAATCCATTCATCCTCCTGCTGCGAGAGACACCATAACTCAACAAGATTACATCTGGTAATGCCTAACCTATTAAGCTCCTTGCTCAAGTCCTTCGGATCTTGCATCTTCTCCGTAATAAGAATCGATCGGTACTTGGTATTCTGATCCTGAATAATCACCTGCCTAGCCGGAACAGCATCTTCGCTTTGTTCTTCAATTTCACAATATAGCTTGCAGCCATATGTCGGGTGATCTGTTTCCATCACAATGCGCCTGCCACCAGCACTTCCCCTATAGAACGGATTTACTTTTGTATGATGTTTTCGCCCTCTTATTCCCTTCACCATCCTAAAGAAAGCCTCTGGCCCGCAACGGCAGAATTGCTCCTCAAGCACACCGATTTTTCTATTACAGTCTCCGCATAGTCTGTTTCTGAGTTTCTGAAAATTACGAAACTCACCTAAGCAAGCCGGGATACAATGCTCTTCGGGTGTAGCATCACGAGTTCTGCAATAAATGCAGATTTCCATGAATAACGTACCCCAAACCAGCAATCTACTAAATAATCAGGGTGAAATTAGGTTGAAGAATACCGAAAACACTGGCCATACCTTTATCCCTAGTCGCAAGCGCTCCCGTCAGAACCCCAGTTACGCAATACTCGCTATCATACACGTCATTGAAGAAACGCTTTGACTGAGCTTGGTGGTTCCATGGACCATACCTTCGCACATAGTTTAAAGGATAGATGACGTCAACTTTCATCTTTCGAAACAACACCCACCTATCGTCAATTCTCCTTGCATTTGGCTATGAACTGGGCTTGAAAAGCTTATAGCACTTACGTTCAATTTCCGGCTCCCTATCGACTTCGTTGAAGGCCTTCACAATTTTTGCAGGACATTTGCCTGGACGGTAAGCTCACATGTTTTAGGACCTAACCAACGACAGGCATGCATTCCTGCTTGTACGCCTCTATGGCACTTAGTCTGTTTTCATTTCCTTCATCAATCGTCTTTTTCTGCTGCGGCTGAAACTCAAATTCAATGTCTCTGAGCATTGGATTAATAACGAATCGAATTTCCTCCCTTCACTCATGTATTGGAGTACAAGACATTCCCTGTTCGATTTCGAATCGCATCAATGTTCCACGTTTGGAATGAGGTTAACTGAATTTTCAATCGGCGGCATCTTTCGAAAACAGCGAGCACGTTCTCTATTATATTCTGTTGTCATTAGCTCTTCGAAAATCACGATTGGAATCAGGGCCCGATAGTTGGCAAAGAGTCCACCTATCTCCTGTTGGCTTGCTCCAAGAAAATAGCTCTTTTCCAATACTACAGGTGTCTTCTTGTGATACACCCTAATGACCACCGAAGATTGTTCCCCAAAGCCGCCGAGACCCTAATTATCTCAACAAAGTAAAGAAAAATATGAAACATGCCATGGCGAAGCGTGGGAACGCTCCAATTGAACACACTGATTTTCTACGGGGTCAACAGCATCGTGCGGACTGCCTTCTCTATGTCGGATCGGAATATTGGACTATTGCTTGCCACACTGATTCCCCGGCCGACAATATGGTCGGGGTACCCACGAAAGCAGTGGCACACTAATCGCAACATGTCGACCCCAAATCCATGTTCCTTCTTGCCCAATGCGCATTCCACGAACTCGCGAGTAGCCCCAACAACAAGGTCTGCGAACTGGAGTAGAGTCGAATGATTCATATTCGTGTAGACCGCGCAGTCCAGGAAACCAAGTGACTATAACGGCCCAGAATGGTATTTAATGTTGTCGCATGTCACCCCTTCCTTATATGCGCTGGCATACTCAACATCGAATGGTCTGGGTTGTCCTTTGTCTGGCCAGTCCAAAACCACCTCCGCTCTTGTAGAACGAGTTTCCCGCACATGAAGGGCAAAACGCATCAAACCATTATTGTAAACAAATCTTGTAATGCCTTCCTTCACGCTTGAGATCACACTTCGTTTTAAGCTGTTGGTTTCGACACAGGCAACAATTACGCAAAAGCAATGTTGAGCGGCCACTGAAAAGATTTCTGATCGCCACTCCTGTGACCTTGTCAGTAATTTTTCAAATA
>JBDRTM010000051.1:0-5543 GCA_043824065.1 Planctomycetota bacterium
TTCCGGGCTACGGCGGGCTCCGCCCCGACGAGCGCCGAGACGAGCACACGATACCAGCGCTTCAGCTTCATCGCTTTGGCCAAGCTCGAAGAGTTCGGAAAAACCGTCAGGCCTCACGAACAGATCCTCGATGGGCCAATGCTCGACAGACTCAATCTTAAAAGAGCAACCACAGCCAGGTTCGGTTTGGTCTTGATGCTTTACGAAGATGAGCAAAGAATCGCAGACATAATCATAAAACAGGCCGTTACTACGGAATCACTTATCGACTTTATCGACGAACAGAATGTACGGCATCGTCTCTTCACGATAACCGCCAAAGAAGATATTGAGCAAATAGTGAAAATGATGAACGACAAAAGCTGCATCATAGCTGACGGCCATCACCGCTACACGACAGCGTTGACTTACTATAAGGAAAGCGGCAACACGGCGGCTCAGTATCAAATGCTCGCCTTTGCCAACACCTCTCAGAAAGGGCTGATAGTCTTAGCTACCCACCGGCTTGTAGGCAACCTCGAAAACTTCCGTTATGAAAAACTGATTACCGAGCTCAAAGAAAACTTCGAGCTTACCGAGTTCAAGTTTGATTCACCTCAGACTAAAATGGACGCAAGACAAAAGATGCTTGCGCAAATGAAGTCCGAGCACAATAACGATAAAAACGCATTTGGGATATACTGCTCAAACAGCGCCTTCTACGTTGCCGTCTTGAGGAACAAACAGGCGATGGACCCGGTCGTGCCTGATATGAGCTCAGCCTGGAAGACGCTCGACGTCTCCATTCTGCATAAGCTTATTCTGGAACAACTTTTGGGCATCGACGAAGAAAGGTTAGCCAAGGGTGAAAATCTTCAATACGTAAAAGACACCCCCAATGCAATTGACGAATCAATCTCTCAGGTTGATGCAGGGCGCAAACAGGTTGCCTTCTTTATGAATCCGATAAGGATACAGCAGTTAAAAATGGTTACGGAAGCCGGCGAAAGAATGCCGCAAAAATCAACTTACTTTTATCCGAAAGTATATACAGGCCTGACGATTCAAAAATTGTAACTGTTACTTTGCACCATTATCGGTGGCCATCCCTGGTTAGTAAAAACGATGACGGTCCCTATTTGCATATCTACAACAAAGGTAAAGCTTCCCCCTCTTTTATGAAATCTACAACTAATGAAGAGGATTCTTGCCACTGTTTTAAAGACACAGGAACGATATCAAAGGAAAGCTCGAATTTTTCCACAAGTGTCCATTTTAATCCTTTAAGCATCTCTGCTTTTTGAAAAACGTCTTTTTCGTTGAAATCCCGAGAGATTACAGCTATATCTATATCACTATCCTTTGCATAATTACCTTTGGCGTGAGAACCAAAGATGATTATTCCATCAACCGTTATATTGTGGTCTTTAAGGAAACTCTTTATTAACTCTGCTGCTTTTATAGCTTTTGCTTCAGCCATCTTGAAGCCCCTCTTGGACTGCACTACCTGTCAAAATATATGAATGTTCAACCTTTTGATATACAAAGTGTTTGTTTTATTTCCTTTTACTTGTTCAAAACAATTCCTGTAGGTAAATTTTCCAGTTTTACAGCTATTCTGTCGCCAAGTGCGGTGTTTTCCGGCAGTCGAGAAATTGCAGATATATTATACTGAGTACTGGTAAAAGTGGAGAGTTTTTTCTTTGAGAAACACGCTATTTTGGTGGCTTATACTAGAATTTAAGTGTAAAATCCTGCTCAAAACCAGTTGAATTGCTTTTAGAAACGGACTTAAACAGATCAACTCCGTTTTTTAGAAACTTGGGTTCCTGCTTGCGCAGGGAATGACATGAAAAAAGGAGCAGACAAATATGGTAGATTGGAAAAACCCGCCGAGATTGTTCATTCCCGGACCGGTGAAGGTCAACGAAGACGTCCTACAGCAGTTAGCACGCCCGACACTGGGACATCGCGGCAAAGAGTATGCTCAACTGCACAGCGAAACAGTCGATATGCTCAAAAAAATCCTCTTTACCGACCAGAATATTTTTCTCTCTACCTCTTCAGCCTCAGGAATCTGGGAAGCCGCCATTCGCAACTGTGTTGGTCTTGACGAAACCGTTCTGGCCACCTGCTGCGGCGCCTTCAGTGACAAATGGGCAGGCGTAGCCAAGAGCTGCGGTAGAAACGTTGAAGAGCTGAAGGTCGAGTGGGGCAAACCTACACTGCCTGAGATGATCGACGAAAAACTCGCTACCGGCAAATACGCTGCTGTTACCCTCGTTTATAATGAAACGAGCACCGGTCTGACAAATCCGGTCTATGAAATCAGCAAAATGATGAAGGAAAAGTATCCGGATGTCCTTGTTTTCGTCGATGCGGTCAGTGCAATGGTTGCTCTGCCTTTGCATTTTGACGAGCTTGGCTGGGACGTGGTATTCGCCTCGGTCCAGAAGGCCTTTGCAATTCCGCCGGGCTTAGCTGTGGCTGCGGTCAGCAGCAGGGCCCTGGAAAAAAGCGGTAATGTCCCCAGCCGAGGTTACTACTTCGACTTCCAGGTTTTTGCAAAAATGGCGGCGAAAAGCCAAACACCCACAACTCCGAATATCCCTCATATTATGGCCCTGAACTACCAATGTGAAAAGCTGCTCGCAGAGGGTATGGACAATGTCTGGGAAAGACACAAACAAATGGGCGATTTTGTAAGGGCCTGGGCCAAGGAAAAATTTGACCTCTTCTGCGATGAGAAGTATGCCTCAGATACACTTACAACGGTAAAGAATACCCGCGGCATCAACGTCACTGAAACTATCAACGCGATACAGCAAAAGCACAATACTATTTTCGGAAACGGCTACGGCAAGCTGATAGAACAAACCTTCCGAATCGCTCACATGGGCGATATCACTCTCGACGACCTGAAGGAGCTCCTGGCCTGGATCGACGACGAAATCGGCTAAGCTCATTATCAAACTCTATGTGCATTTGACCCCTGGGTTTGTGCCTGGGGATTTTTATACATGCGCCGCGACAATTTGCAGTCACGACGTCATGTGGTAGCTGAATTCAAGCACCTTAGGCTCAACCAGTTTTTTGTAATCATCCATGCTCATCCGTATCGCTTTTTCATGCGTGCCGGCCTGGAACGTGATATGGTCATCCGTCTCCAAAACCTTGTCCATAATAGTGGGCAAATCATATAGATTGCCGAACGGCGGCTCAGCTCCCAGCTCACAATCGTCGAATATCTTGCCGATTTCCTTTTCCTGGGCTAATTCAACTGATTTAGCACCAAGCTGACTTTTCAATGCCCCCAAGTCAATCTTGTAACACGCTGAAAGCACACACATCATGTATTTTCCGTCGGCTTTAACTATCACCGGTTTGGCTACGTATTTGCCCGGCTCGTGCTCGGCTGCCGCCACTTGCTGCGCCGTAAAGGCCGGCGGGTGTTCAGTTACCTCGTAACGAACCGCCGACTTGTCCAAAAGTTCTATCACTCGCATCTTAAACCTCCCAAAAACTGTTACTGGCTGATAGGTATATTATACAACATTTATCTAACCGCCTTTTTTCCACTAATCAAGGAAAAAAACAGTTAATTCTTATAACCTCTATCAAAATGAATATATAACACACCAGTCATCCTTAACGGAAATAGCCTTTAGCCCTGAGCGAACAAAAGCTTGCCCTGAGCGTAGTCGAATGGGTCGAAGGGGTGACAATCGGTTCATTTCGTTAGACGCTCTTAATATAGTGGCGGTATAAGGAAACGTAGAACCTAAATATGAACAAAGGGGATTCTTGCTTTTGTAATCACCATAACTACTCGTACAGATTCGTAGCCTCTGTTTCTTCAACAGGCCTTGTAAGCTGGTCAACATTCAAAACGACTTTGAAGCGTACATCTCCCGGTCTTACGGCCCTGACGACCACCCGCCAGGCCGCTTTGGCCTTCGGTGCAAGACTGCTTAACGGGAAGAACTTCACCATCTGTCCCTCTACGGAACCGGCGGTTGCGCCGGCCGACGAAACGTATTGAACATTATCTTCCAAAATACAAACAATACGAACGTTTGTGGCGGCAGCAGAGCCCTGGTTCGTCACACTGATTACGTAGGTCGTGCGGGCGCCGACTTTAACCGGGTCATCGACGTCAACGACTTCCAGCGATATCGCAGAAATACCGGTTATCAGGGTCTTCACCAAAGCAGTTACAGCCTCTGAGCAATATGCAGTTGCAATTGCTCTATTGGTCAGCGTGCCCGCTTCAGTCGGCATGTAGGATACACGTACCTTTTTGGAGCTGTTAGGTGCAAGAGTACCGAGCTCCCAGATTAATTTTGAACCGGCAAGTTTAGCACCTGTACTCGCTTCTGTCGAGGTTACTCCTTCCGGGATATTATCTTCTATAACGGTATTTTTCGCCGGTGTGGTTGAATTGTTGGCAACTGTTATTTCATAGGTTAATGGCCGACCAAGGTATTGCTGTTCAGGACCGTTATTGATGATTGTCAGCATAGGCATATCTACAACCGTTGTGGTTTCCGCCGATTCCGCACTCAGACCGATAGTTGAGTTGGCCACCGCCTTGCTGATATATCTGCCTGTCTTAGTGGCCCTCAGCTCGGCCGAGAATTGCTGCGACTGACCCTCCGTCAGTGTGCCTACATCAAATACTAATTTGCTATTGCCATCGACCGTCAGTAACCCCGCAGGAAGTGTTTCTACGATTTTGACGTTTCGTGCGGACCCTGTTCCTGAATTGGCCACCACGAATACCACCGGAATCGGCTCACACAGCAAGGCCTCAGCCGGCACGGTCTTCGTCAGCTCCAGCCTGGGCTGGACAACCCTTATGACGGCACGGGCCGGAATGATGGGAGTAATAACGTTTGTGCTTTGTTCAAGGGGGTCGGTCTGTGTAGCCACGCCGGAAACTGTTATTAGCTTGCTGGCTTTTGGCCCAAGGGACTGTATATCCCACACAAGCTTGTCCACATCTTCTCTCGCTGCCGGACTTGCGCTTGTGAAATCGAAATTATCCGAAAGCTCTTCGGTTATCATAATATCGGTCAGCTTCACGTCCGTTAGATTTGTTACCTTGATGAAGTAATCGAACGTTCTGTTTAGCTCAACTTCCTTCGGCACAGTCTTCTCTAACTGAATGACCCCACATTCTGTCCAGGGATAGGTTCTTGAGACTACTGTCGAGCCGACCCCATCGATAGCTACCAGCTCGGGCTCGACAACAACAGGCTCCTTTACTCCCTTCACGGAAGGAGGCACCGTTCTTATTGGAGCTATAGATATGGGTTCCTGGTCACTGGCCCAAAAAAACTTCTCAGCCTGCTTTGGTTCTTCCTTCTTGGCCCCAAAAAGACCCTTCCCGCTCTCGCAGCCGGAAGAAACCAACAAGCCAAAAACCAGTAAAAAAACCGAGATACTCAGAAATCTTTTCATTTTATATCCCCTTTCGCACCTCCAGGCAGAAAAATGAGAAGAAAATCCTTTAGACGGATTTTCAATCCTCGCTTTTATGCCACGCAATTTCCGTTAATATA
>JBDRTM010000052.1:0-3130 GCA_043824065.1 Planctomycetota bacterium
CCCCTTCGAGTGAGTCTGTCTCCAGGCAGTCCCTGCATCGCATAGTCTTCAAATCCACCTGGCTCCGTCCCCCCTCTGCCTCTCCCTCTTCCTCTCGTACGCCCTTCCGTTGGAAGGCCCAGGCCTTGGCCGCCTAAGCCATCGTCGGTCGAACGCCTTCTATTGCTCCCAGAACGTCTTCTCCGTGTTGTGTCTCCGCCCACGCCCCCATAAAGACCATCCGTACCACCCCTTCCTCCAGAGTAAAGTCCACCCCCGGCCCTTCCAGTCGTACTAGATCCTGACCCCGTAGGGGTTCTTCTGGCACGCCTCGAGTCTGTGCTTTCATTGCTCTTCTGCTCCTCTTCCCTTTCTTTTCGCCTTTCCTCACTGTCCTCTCTCCTCTGCATATCAAGGAATTGTCTATGTATCAAGGGAGGATACCATTCCTCTTTTGCTGATGCAATTTGATAAGCCTCCGGCTGCAACAGGTCTATTTGCAGTTGCGGGTCATCAAACTGAAGCTTCCACACTTTTAACCTGCCGGCCGGCAAACTGCCGGCATCTTCTACAATTTCAAACAATCTCCCATATTGGTCAATCTTGCTGCGGGGAACATCCTGCCAATCACTCCAGCTCCCATCCTCGACCAATTCCTGCCGTTGCAACTGCACAGCCGCAAAAATCGGCTTCGCAAGGCACGGGTCTGCCCACTGTTCGGCCACATCATCGACAAAACTTTCCTTAAACCTTTTGTATAATCCCTCGATATCAAACTTGGCTTCCATCGTTACAAGGTCGATATCATTCGGTTCATGTGGAGCTTTATCATAAGGGGATTCTGCGGTGACAGCCACAGTAGGCACATAAGCCACTGCTCTGATGTGCTCGACCGCCACATCGTTGACCTCACCAATACGAGGAAGACTATATCGGCCCCCTCCTGTTCCTGATATCACCCCATCAACCGCATACGGCACCTGCGGCCATAGTTTAACGTCGATATCACTTATGGACGAATCAAGCAGAGCGACAAACTCAGAAAGTTTCGACTGATAGGGCTCCGGATCCGTGGGCGGGGTGTTAATCTTGTCCCTCAAAAGAACAGCCTCTTCGTACACCTGATCATCGACTGCACCTGGGCTGTATTTCCCATCGCCGTATGCAACCTCGTTGGGACTGAAAATAACACGCGTAATCAAAAGCCACACACACACAAGCCCAACAGTTACCAAAAATATCTTCTCTACATATTCTTCGAAAAAGCTGCCTATTTTAATCATATCCATGCCCTCGAACAAAGTGAAAGGTCAAACCCTGTTTCACATTTTTTCTGACGGTTTTACGGTTTTACCGGACTGCAGTTTGTTCTTCTGCCTTTAGCGCTTTCTTAACAGCTTCCGGTTTAATTTCCTCATAGCCTTTCCTGTTGAAGATATATTCGCAAATTAAATCCAATTCTACCACAACATCTTGGCCATAATCGTAAAGACTGTAAGCCTCCTCTTCGACCGATCTGAACTTAGTCTCTAAAACCGTTATCTGATTATGCTTGAATGTTTGCTCCGGCCCATCGCCGGAGAAGCCCTTGAATTTATGCTCCTTGGCACTGCAAAGCTCTTGTATAAACGGCAAAACAGATTTTATGTTAAGAACAACGGCAACGTTAAAATGTATAACATCAATATTATTAGCATCATTGGAAACTCTTCCCGTGCAGGATTCTGTCAGAGCATCGTCTTTAGTAAGAACGTAAATGGGCTTATCAACATCGCCTCTATCTGTTCGCGAGCTCTTCCGCCGGCGCCCCGTAAACACAGCGCCCCCTCCCCCGGGCCTCCGTAGCCCCATAGTAAAGCTTGTCTGCATAAGCTGTTTCACCGGCGCTGTCAGAACGCTGTCATACCCCGAATTCACAGCACCTATAGTATCGAAAATATCTTCGAATATCCAGTAGGCTAACTGGAAATACCAGCAATCCTCTATGGCCTCATTCGGGTCAACCGCAAGTTTATAATCTGCCCAGAATTCGTATCCACTCAAACCAGCCGGATTCACATAAACAGATATGGACTTCGCCCTCTCTCGGCAAATCTCATCAATTATCATACCTTCAAGTTCGCCCATCATCATCGACCGCCCAAAAGTCCCCCGCGAAGATCTTCTTGTACCTCCCATCGAAGGCCCTCCCATCGAAGGTCCTCCCATCATCGGAGAACGTCCCGACATCGCAGAACGTCCCGGCATCGCAGACCGTCCCGGCATCGCAGACCGTCCATACATCGAAGACCGTCCCCGCCTCAAGCGGGAGTTTACTGCTGAGTCCTCCAGACCTCTCTCTATCTCGGCTTCCGTAGGACAATCACCCGCATTTACACGGATAATTAGTTCATCTATCACTTTGCGATACCGCCTGCCAAATTCCTGAAAAACCAACGTAGAGGAAATCTTAGGATTAAGAAATATATCATAGCTTAATAATTCCCTCTGGGTGCTTTGCTCGGCCAAAAGTGCTATCTCGTTGGCATCTTTGGCATGTTTTTGCTGACGCTCCTGCTCATTTATCCATCCCTCACTGGAAACGGCATTTTCGATCTCGCTCTGCACTCTTTTACCAATCGAAACGCTTTTTGTTTGTATCTCATCCTTGAGTTTACTGCTCATAAGCTGCGTAGGGATAAAAAGTAGCACACCAATCAGCCCTATAACAACCGTCATCGACAGCCATAAGTTATTCTTAAAAACACTTAACTTCTGTAAAATATCTTTGAAACTCGGTAAATTCATTTTTTAGCCCACAAAATTATTCTATTTCAGTTGTCAAGTTACTTCTGCCGCCTGAAGGGGGACTCTGCGGCGCAGCCGGTCTGGCCATACCTGGCCGCCCCGGCATCCCCGGCATTCCCGGAAACGTAGGAGCAACAGCCTTGACGGCCTCAGGAGCATCTCTCCAGACAAATTTAACGTTTAATACGAACCAATGGTCATTGGCCGTATGAATGGGCATGCCCTTGCGATCGAGCTTTGGTCTTCCGTTCTCGTCCCACTCAGCGATTTTGCTAATTAATTCCTTTGTCATCGGGTCAATCAAAACCCACTCCGCACTTTCGTCCTGCGTGGACCCGGCTGGTGTTGGCTTGTATCTAACGTC
>JBDRTM010000053.1:0-14569 GCA_043824065.1 Planctomycetota bacterium
TGAAAGACTCACCGGTAAGCTGGGTTCTTTACAGCGAAGGGCCTAAATTTGACCTGGACAGTATGAAAGAATCGAAATATCCCGTGCCGAAGCAAACCTGGTATAATCCCGAGACTCATCAGGGCGTTATAGTTCGGATGCGTTTGAAGAACGGCAGGCAGGTCGGTTCGTTTGAGGGTAAACCGTAAATGAGAAGACTACAATATATTTAGAAAAGGAGCTGAAGATGAACAATATCCAAATAAAAGCAACGGTCATTACACTTGTTTTTTTATGGCTTACCGGTAGTATATTCGTTCAGGGTTGTGCGGTGGGCCATAGAGGTTCTATAATGCCACCAGGAAAAGTCCTCGTAATGGATTTGAACAGTAGCCCCGAATACCAACAGCTCTTGGGCGGTAAACCACAAACCTGTGGAATGCGCTCAGGCAGGGTATATTTACCTCCTGGAGAGGCCTGCGGCCAACACAGTACTAAAGCCCATGAGGAACTGCTTGTCTTTTTGTCCGGCAAGGGAGTGATGTTAATCGGCGAGGAAGAAATCTCTTATGAAGTTGGTGCAGGCAAAGTCTGCTATATACCTCCGCATACAAGCCATAACAATAAAAATACTGGTACAGTACCTCTTGTTTACATTTATTGTGTCGCCCCTGCAAATAGTCTCGATTAAGTGAAAAAACAAACAAAGTTGACCAAAGAAATATAATAAGAAACATTACGATTTTCTATCAAAACAATTCTTGACTTGATAGCACGGATTTGTTATTTTTATGCGCAGGCTTTAGCAATGAATCCCGCCCGTCGAAGACGGGACGGGATGAATATTAGTTCTTTTGAGGAGTAAGTTATGACAGCGGAACTGAGTGCCCTTGTTATCACCGCTGCTTCCATAGGCTTCTTGCACACTGTACTGGGCCCGGACCATTACCTGCCTTTCATCATGATGTCATGGGCCCGAAAATGGTCACGAGTCAAGACTATGGTCATAACCTTCTTGTGCGGCCTTGGGCACATAGCAAGTTCAGTGGTGCTGGGTCTGATAGGTGTGTCGCTGGGTCTGGCGGTCAAAAAGCTGGAGGTCATCGAATCATCCCGAGGTAACATAGCAGCGTGGCTGCTTATCGCCTTCGGATTGGCATATCTGGTCTGGGGATTGCGGCGGGCATACCGGAACCGGCCCCATAAGCATACTCATGTTCACCCCGTCCCGTCTTTGCCGCAAGGCATCCGCCGCAAGGCGTCCCTTTCGGGACTGCGGACGACGGGCGGGGTTCACACGGGCGAGGCCGAGCACGGCCACCCCCATAGTCATCATCTGGAGCACAGTCATGTTCACAACGGCAAAAGCTCTTCAAGCATCACACCCTGGACGCTGTTTGCCATTTTTGTTTTCGGGCCTTGTGAGCCTTTGATTCCCATTCTGATGTATCCGGCTGCGAAAAACGGTTTCTTTGAGGTACTGTTGGTCGTCTTTGTGTTCGGCACAGCAACCATTGCTACTATGTTAGGAGCAGTTCTTCTGGCCAATGCGGGAGTGAATTTTCTACCTTTAGCTAAAGTGCAACGCTTTGCTCACGTTATAGCGGGAGCAACTATACTTTTTTGTGGCTTGGCCATTCAGTTTCTGGGGCTGTGAGCACTAAAAGTTTCTAATGCTCTGTTGAAAACATCAGGCCAGAGCACGTCATTGCGAGCGAAGCGAAGCAATCTCAAAGACAACGATGGCTTTTTCGACTCGACTGAGCTCGCCGAAGTCTGCCCGTAACGCAGGAGATTGCCACGGCCCTTCGGGCCTCGCAATGACATTTCTCAAAGGCTTTCAATATAACGTTGCTCTAAGAAACTACAGTTGAGAAAAGAACTACCTGCAAACAGCAAATGCACCCCTATCTGCAGAAAGGTTTTAAAATTGCTTGCAGTGGTACCAAACAAGTCTTAAAATGCACCTTTCAACTCAATAAAATAGGGGTACAAAATGTTAGCCAGACTGCATAGCGTTACACTTGAAGGGATTGAAGGGATAATCTGCGAGGTCGAGGTTGACGTTGCGCGGGGCGGCTTTGAGAAGTCTGTTATCGTAGGGCTGCCGGATGCTGCGGTGAAGGAAAGTATCGAGAGGGTCAAAAGCGCAATTGTCAACAGTGGCTATAGACATCCCAAAACCCAATCGTTAATAAACTTAGCGCCGGCCGATGTGAAAAAGGCAGGCCCTGCCTTCGATTTGCCCATTGCCCTTGGTATGCTCATTGGCCAGGGGGCCATGGTCAGCTCTGATCTTAATGAGACCATTATCGTGGGCGAATTAGCTCTGGACGGCAGGGTCAGGCCGGTCAACGGGGTATTGAGTATGGCGATGACCGCCGCGTCAAACGGCTTTAGCCGAATGATAGTCCCTTTGGATAACGCCAGAGAAGCTGCGGTGGTTGCCGATATTGATGTTTTTGCTGTCGGCTCGCTGGCCCAGACGGCAGGTTTTCTTTCGGGGCAGCTGCCGTTGGAGACGACCACGGTTGACGTTGATGAGCTTTTTAACGTGGAGTCAAATTACGATGTTGATTTTGCCGATGTTAAGGGACAGGAAAACGTCAAGCGGGCAGTGACGGTTGCGGCCGCCGGCGGACATAACATAATGATGATAGGCCCGCCCGGAGCAGGCAAGACGATGCTGGCGCAAAGATTGGCGACGATTTTGCCGCCTTTGAGTCTGGAAGAATCGCTCGAGACGACCTGTGTGTATTCCTCGGTAGGTTTGTTGGGTAAAAACAAGGCGTTGTTAGCTACTCGCCCAGTGCGAATGCCGCACCACTCAGCGAGCGGGCCGGCCCTGATCGGCGGCGGCACGACGCCCCGGCCGGGGGAATTGTCTCTGGCCCATTTCGGGATATTGTTTTTGGATGAATTTGTAGAGTTTCCCCGGCACGTTCTTGAGATGATTCGTCAGCCATTGGAAGATGGTTTTGTCATTGTCTCACGTGCGAAAAAGACCATCAGGTTCCCTGCTCAATTTATGCTTGTAGCGGCGATGAATCCCTGTCCGTGCGGTTATTTCGGCAGTGATGCGAGAAGATGTAAGTGCACGCCGGGGCAGATAGCACGGTATCTGTCAAAAGTGTCCGGACCGCTGGTGGACAGGATTGATATTCATATTGAGGTTCCTGCGATAAGTTTCAGTAAGCTCCGCTCAAAATCAAGCCGGCTCGACTCGGCTGCAATGAGGCAGGATGTTGTCAGGGCCGGGGGCATTCAAGCAAAGCGGTTCGGCGACAGCAAGGTTAGGATAAACGCAAGGATGAGTCATAAACAGGTGGAGAAGTTCTGCAATCTCGATTCCGCGAGCGAATTTATCCTGAAACAGGCGATGGTGGAATTCGGGCTGAGCGCCCGTGCTCACGATAAGATTTGCAAAGTGGCCCGGACAATAGCCGATTTAGCCGGTACCGAGAACATTCAGCCGGAACACATTGCAGAGGCTGTCAGTTATCGAAGATTAGACCGAAAATTATAAGTGAGTTTAGTAGAGACAAAGAATAAAATTCTCACCTTTTTTCGACGGTTTTTATCGTTGATTCCCCTGAGAATACAGAAACATTAGTTTTTATAGGCCGATGGTTTGTCATTCCTTCGCTTCGCTCAAGGACAAGTCTGAACGAAAGAAGCTTGCCCTGAGCGTAGCCGAAGGGTGAAGAATCTCTTCCTGCACAGGTGTACATTATTCTCATTTGTAGGCCAGATGCTTCGCTTTGCTCAGCATGACAGAAAAAACCGGTCAGTTTGAGTTCTTAAATTAAAGTCTCAACCGGAAAATTGCCGGGGCTGAGCGGCTGCCCAGCCCCCAAATGCAAACTAAGCAGCTAAAACGGGAAGCCGATTATTAATCTGAACTTCAGATCATCGCTTCTGTCGTTAAGCCCCCTGAGAGCACCAAGCCCGGCCCAAAACTTTTCGCTTGACCAGGAAACTGTCGGACCAAGGTAATACTTGTCTTCGGTGTAATTGCCGGTCGATTCGAGTCCAACTTTCCAACGTGGGTTAAACTCATAGTTCATACCCAAAGCGTATTCGTTCTCATTACCTCCCTTATCATTAATCCCAACGGGCATGTGCATATTCATGAATAGTTAGTGACACAAGAAAGATTGGAAGTATGAACAAAAAAGTTAAAGCTTGACGAACTAACATTGTGCACTTTATTCATGTGAATGTTTTTCCTTAACAAGCTTGAGGAGTTTGATAGTATCACGAACACCTTCGGTCATAACACGAGATGAAATCGTCGCCCCTGTCATTGCGTCAATATCTTTTCCAATTTGGATTGGGTCATTGGGGCCTTTTCCGTCAAATTGACGGGTGAAAGCACGCTTACAAACATCTCTGCCACGATCCCAGGGAAATGAAATTACAAATGCTTGTTTTACATAAAGTTGCGGATCAAGTAATACGCGAATCTTAAACGGGCCTGAACGACTTACAACTTCAGACTCGACACAATAACCTAAAAGACCTGAAGGGCCTTTGATTTCGCTCATCTTAGGATTGCCAGGACGCCCGGAAACCTGGGCGTCCTGACTTATTTGCATTTCGGTCAGATCAATCGCGGAGGGGAAAATCTGATGTACTACTTTCATTTTCCCCCCATCCGGAGAGGATGATGTGGACGTAACGCAACTTGAAATGATAGTCAACGTAGTTAAGCTCGCAACTACTATCATAAACGTCGTCAGCCTGACTAATATCTTAAACATTTTTCATTTCCTTTCCTGTAATAATTTAGAAAGTCCAGCCTATACCAATATTAAACAGGTCATCTCTGTTGCTTCCACTGACGTCGTCACGAAGCTGGTAGTCGGCCTTTATGACGAAATTAGGCGTCAGATAGAAATTGACACCAAAAGTCAGCTCGTCAATGTCCTTAGACTTGTCTTTTGCGATACAGAGGGCATTTTGTGCTGTGTGTCATACTCCTCATAACGCACGAAAACAGTTGCATCTGATTTTTTGAGTTTGCCCGTTTTCCACTCATCGGGCCAGAAGTGATATGCACCTTCAAGGTACCAGCCAAACATTTCTTCAGCTACACCACCGCCAAAATCACGTGCACCATCTATATTGGTATTGGCGATGACTCCACGAAAATCAAACTTTGATATGGAGTATTCAAAGTCAGCCGAAGTCATTGCTATTTCTCCATCTTTTCCGCTACCACCGCCGCCGTCTACATTATCCAAGCCGCCAAAATAGCCGGAAAGACCTAATCGCAAGGATTGGTCTGAATTGGCAAGAGCTTCTTCAAAGGGGCGGTAATCTAACCTGGTGGTAAATGCAAGTTCGTTAAGACTTTGCTTGGATTTGATACGGCCGTCTCTGATACCACTCGAAGTAAACGAATCACCGTCAAGCCCGGCTACTACGTACGCTTCATAGTTCAGCGATGGGTTAAGGCTGCCAAAGAAACCAACGCCATCGGAAGACCATGTGGTTGGAATAATATATTTTGAAAAGTTGGGTCTTTCAACACCATTGAATGTAGGAGGTTCATGTGTCTTGTTGATGATCCCGATAGGTGTAAGGAGCCGGCCTGCCCTGATGTTGAAATTATCGGAGAGCAGGAAATCAATGTATGCCTGCTCAATCGAGAGCTCGCCATTTTTGTCGTAAACAAATGCGTGTTCAAGCTCTGTTTCAGAGTGAAACTTGATCCAGTCCGCCCAATCATAACCCACGTACAGGATAAGTCTATGGAAGTCAATATTATCTTTTTCGGTACCTTCGGTAAAATTGGAGTGTATCTCTCCATAGCCGCCGAATTTCAATTTACCCAAAGTCGACTCAAGTCCGCGCAACGTTGACTCATTAAGTTTTGTCACATCACCACGGATTTCCTGCAATTGGTGTTGGTATTCGGTGCGGAAGTCTTCCTCTTGTCCTTTCACATCTTTGAGTCTATTAACCTCATTTGCCAATTCCTGAACCATTTGCCTTAATTGCTTGACTTCCTGACGCGTGGCTTCAAGCTCATCGCTCGCGGCTGCTGCAGGTGCTATAGTGCCAAGCAAAACGACCATCCCAAGCATCAGCAACCTGCTAAACAATGAACAATTTTTGATTTTACCAGCCATACTTCGTTCTCCTTTCTTTTCTGTCATTCTTTTTCTATTTTCCAGGTTAAAGACAATATCAAAATGAAAAACCACAACGTCCTGTAGATGTTTGGATTGGATGTGGTTATCGATATTGATATTCATTCTCATTTTCTTTTTAAAAAAACAATATTAAAATCCAAAAAATCACAATGTTCTGGAGCCATACAGGCAGGGGTCTCTGATATTGATATTCATTATCATTTCCTTTCTAAAAAATAAAATTATACACAACTAACTTTCTTTCATACCACTTGTTTTCCTCTTTTACTTCTCCATTAAAGATAATATCAGAATTAAAATAACCACAACTTTCTGAGAAACTTATTCATAGAAATAAGTTTTTGATATTGATATTCATCCTCATCTATTTTCTAAAAAAATATTTTTCACAACTAACTTTCATACCACTTGTTTTCCCCTCTTACTTTTCTGCCCACATCGTTGACATATCCCGAATATGTCCAGTTTATGGTGTTTCTGCACGTAACCGTGCTTTTTTACCAACTGCGCCTGCAATTTTTCCAGTTGCTCGCTATAAATTTCCACGAATCGTCCACACTTAAGACAAATCAGATGGTCGTGGTGCTCATGTCCATATTTGTGTTCAAACCGCTGAACGCCGTCACCGAAATCCACCATCCTGCAAAGTCCGGATTCAGCCAGAAGCTTCAAAGTTCTTGCAACTGTCGCATAGCCGAAATCCTTATACTTTTTCCTGACAATATCAAACAGCTCCTGCGTGCTGAGATGCCTTTCCGTTCGCAGAAAGACTTTTACAAGTTCATCACGCTGTTTGGTTTGCCGTAATCCTTTTTGTTTTAGGAACTGGTTAAATTTCGCTCTGGCGTCCATATTTCAAACCCGTGTGCTTGACCTTAATATTCATAAGTCACATGTTTTTAAGAAGTTATTTTAATTTTCGCATCAAATCATCATATTGATAGCGATTATCAATATCTACAGCTTATAAAAAGCACCTATATTTGTCAAGCTTTAATAAAAAAAAATTTCGATGGGAGTTTTATGTGGTTTTTCCGCAGCTTTTTTTGTATTTTTTTCCACTGCCGCAGGTGGCAGAAACAGATTGTCAAAGGTCAAGGTCCAACTTCTCAACAAAAAAATCTTCCAGCGACCCTTGGCCGGTGTATATTTTCAAAAGAGTCTGCGAACACAAGATTAATTGCAAACTAAGACGAGTAAAAGTGAAAGCATCCTGTCTCAAGTCTTTATCTACGACCTCGATTAACTTGCTGCCGTGAACCACACAGCCACGTTCACGATACACTTTTTTTACCCTACGATAGTAGTCTTTTCTTTTTGAGACATTATGCTTATTAGCGACGACCTTTGCCAATCTAACCGCCAGCTTATGCGCTACTTCCCCCCTACCTAGAGTAAACAGTGTTTCTAAAACGATGCACATAGACAAAAAGGAATGTAACGGTGAAAGATGCAGACCTTCGTCAAAAAGACCTAACGCCCTGCCAATTCTTGTTCGGCTAGCAAAAACTTGCTCTTCTTTTTTAGAAAACTCTTTTTGAAGCGCATCATTATAGTACTGCTGCCAGAGTTCGTCCTTGGCCTCAACAAAACTTTTGACAATATTTTCGGTAATTTCCCTTGACAGATCTAGTCTTGAGAATATGGAGCGTAGTTTCTGCTTAGTTCTCTCACCCGCTCTCTTGTCTAAATCCCGAAAGAATATTTCTTGAAAGGGTTCATCAATCCACCTGTCAAGCTTGCGAAGGTGAACAAGCGATGTCCATAGCTCAGTAAGAATATGAATATCTTTTTCCTTGAAAGGATCTGGGTAGTCACACTCGCACATCGGCTCATCGTAATAAGCAGAATAATAATCATCACATCCACAAATAGTGTTGTTTTTGATAGACTCAGTGTCAATATAAGCCGTGAAGGAAACAGGGCAGATTACCTTTGTTGGGCGTATTAGCCGTAAGCAAGTGAGCAATGTGGAAATAATAGAACGCTCCACCCTATCAATAAAGGAGATACCAATTTTACTGGGGGGCAAATGTTCCGTGGCACGAGGTAGGCGAATAGCCACAAGCCATTGGACATCAAGGTACATTATACCTTCCTCAGTCTTACCGCATGGAGCATAAGCGGGAGCAGGCTGCATTGTTTCCCACATCGTGGATTTTGTCTCCTGGTCTGCTTTGATAAGTTGAATATCTAAACCAAAGTGCTTATATACTTTCTGAGACCAGTTTGCCCTGAGATATAGAAGTGGAAAAATTGTCCAACTATCTTGTGCTTGCATTTTCTACTTTTTACACACATAAATAAATTATGTACTGCTTACCCACTCTTTCCGCAGCATTTCTTGTATTTTTTCCCACTGCCGCAGGGACAGGGCGCGTTGCGGCCGACCTTGGGCTGTTCCAGTCTTATTTGTTTTACTCTCATCTCGCCCTGTGGTGCCTGGGCGGCGGCACGCTGTCGCTCAGCCATTGCGAACTGGCCGACCTCATCGTGGCTCGTTGCACTGACATTCCAAACACTCCTTGCCCGGGCACCGGCTTCGAGATGAACCTTGAAGATAATATCCGTAACGCGGTCCTCAATGCTATCGAGCATCTCATCGAACATTCTTGAGCCTTCTCGTTTGTATTCGGTCTTGGGGTCTTTCTCAGCCCAGGAGCGCATCCAGATGCTGTCTTTGAGATGGTCCATCGAATAGAGATGGTCCTTCCAGGTACTGTCGTAAACCTGGACCAAAACATATTTTTCAAGGTCGCTAAGCTCGGCTCGCAAAAATTCTCTTGCGACCTCAGATAAGCTGTCTTTGAGCTCCGGGCCGTCACCGGCCAGGTCCTCTTCGGTCAAAGAGGCCTTGAATCTTTCATTAGCCCAGCTCACTAATTCGGGCCTGTTCAAGCTGGTAATTTTATCGCCCAGCTCCTGGTCTAATTTCCCGTTGTTAAAGCTTTCGCTTAATTCGAGCAGTTGTTTGTGCAGGTGGCGAGGTTTGGTGTTTTGTATTCGTTCAACAGAAAGGTTGGCGTTATATTTTTTGTTGGCCCAGTCGGCGAGCGCCTCGAATGCATATACGTTAGGACCCTGCGGGCCGTAAACCATATTCATCGCAAATTCAACGGGATACTCAATCTCTCTTTGTTTGTATTTGGCTGCGGTTTTTTCCGCGAGCTGCTGACGGATTTCTGAGGCAGCGAGGTCTGCTAATTCTGCGATGTCCAATTTTATGTCGAATTTGGCTCGTGACCATTCGGCAAAGGTGTGGACGGTGAAATCATCCTTCAGGAATTCGACTAATTGTGAACAATCTTTTTTGTAGATTTGCTCGGCGGCAGCTGAAATCAACTTTTCTTCGATCTCTTCCGGCGATTGGTGTTTTATCTTGCCGGGGCTTAAACTGACCTGAAAGGCACTCATTGCCCATTTGCACAACCCGGCAATGTCCCAGGTTTGCGGGTTACCGTAGTCTTCCAAATATTCGCCCATAGAAAGCGATATATCATTGGCGGCGTTGTCCTTTGCCTGCCGCTTTATTAATATTTCAATTTCCTCTACCTTGACACCGGCGATGTCCGAAAGCTTCAAATCAACACTGAAGCTGGTTCTTGCCCACTCGCTAATGCACTTAAAAGGGTAGTCTTTGCTAAGTATCGTTTCACAATTTGTTGCGATGGTCGAATCAATCATTTCCTGGATGAGGTTTTTGAGCCCCTTTCCAGCCAGGATTTCCCGTCTGCGCGAGTAAAAGATTTTCCGCTGGTAGTCCATCACCTCATCGTATTCGAGCAGGCTCTTGCGCACCTCGAAGTTTCGCTCTTCAACTTTCTTTTGTGCCTTCTCGATGCCCTTGCTTATCCTCTTATGGTAGATTGGCTGTCCCTCTTCCCAGCCTATCCAGGATAGTGCCTTGACAGTCCACTCAGGTGCGAAAATTCGCATCAGGTCATCGTCGAAGCTCAGGAAGAACTGGCTGGAGCCGGCGTCACCTTGTCTGCCGCAACGGCCTCGAAGCTGATTATCGATTCTTCTGGCCTCGTGACGTTCGGTGCCGAGCACGTGCAGTCCCCCGATTTCAGCTACGCCCGGGCCGAGTACAATATCTGTGCCTCTACCGGCCATATTCGTTGCGATTGTTATATTGCCCCGCATTTTGCCGTCCCTGCCTTTGTGCTGGTGACCGGCTTTGGCAACAATGGCTGCTTCTCTTTCGTGGTACTTGGCATTGAGCACCTCGTGTTCGAGGCCAAATCTTTTCTTAAGAGCTTCAGAAAGCGATTCGTTTTTTTCTACGCTGACCGTACCAACAAGCAGAGGTCTGCCGGAGGCGCTAATGTCATTTATCTCTTCAACTATCGCGTTATACTTTTCACGAATCGATTGATATATTGCGTCATCCTGGTCGTCTCTGATGCAGGGCTCGTTGGTGGGTATTACGACGACCTCGAGCTTGTAAATGTTCATAAACTCTTCAGATTCGGTGGCGGCGGTGCCAGTCATTCCCGCTATCTGGTCGTAGAGTTTGAAGAAGTTCTGGAGTGTGATAGTGGCGAGTGTTTGAGTCTCTTCCTTCACGGTAACAGCTTCTTTTGCTTCAACCGCCTGGTGAAGCCCATCGGACCACTGTCGGCCGTGCATCAATCGGCCGGTAAATTCGTCAACGATAATGACCTTGCCGTCCATGACGACATAGTCTTTTTCTCGCTCGAAGGTTACGTGGGCCCGCAGGCTCTGCTCCAGAAGATGCGGCCATTCCATATTTGAGCCGGTAAAGAATGAACCTACACCGGCTATCTCCTGAGCTGCCCCCACGCCTTCATGTGTAAGGTGGACTGCTTTTCTATCGTATTCAACTTCGTAATATTGCGTGGCCTGAGTCAGCTTAAACTGGGCGGTTTCGAGATCGGCCTGGCTTTTCTCGATGGACTTCTGGGCTTTTTCTATTCGCTTGTTGTCCTTATCTTTCTTTGCATCTGACAGCTCGCCCTGACCACTGGCTATGGCCCGCTCGGCAGAATCAATTTGTCTCTTGGTGCGGTCGTAGCTGCTCTGGAGACTGAGCAGCTTTCTTGCGACCTGGTCTGCTTTTTTATATCTGCTAACATCATCAACAGCCGGGCCGGATATAATCAGCGGCGTCCTCGCTTCGTCAACCAGTATCGAATCAACCTCGTCAATTATGGCATATTGCAGAGACCCTTGTACCATTTGCGCAAGTGACGTTTTCATATTATCGCGAAGATAATCGAAGCCGAATTCGTTATTTGTGCCGTAATTGATGTCGCAGGCATATTGGTTTTTACGCTCGTCGCCGGCTGTGTCCATATCCGCCTGAATCGCACCGACGGTCATACCCAGGGCCTCATAGACCGGCCCCATCCATTCCGCATCGCGCTTGGCCAAGTAATCGTTGACGGTAACTATGTGGATTTTTCTTCCGGTTAAATGAACGAGATATGCCGCCAATGTTGCTACTAACGTTTTGCCTTCACCGGTAGCCATCTCGGCGATTTTGCCTTCATAAAGAACGTTGCCGCCGATAAGCTGAACGTCGAAATGTCGCATCTTGACATTCCGCCTTGCCGCTTCGCGAACAACTGCAAAGGCCTCGGGCAAAATATCCTCCGGCCTGGTCCCGGCTTGTATAGCCGACTTGAACTCGGCAGTCTTTGCCTTTAACGCCTCGTCGTCGAGCTTTTTTGTTTGCTCTTCAAATTCACCCGCCTCCAGGGCGATTACCGAATAGGCCTTAATCAACCGCTCGTTACGAGAACCAAAAACTTTTATGAGAATTTTGTTTATCTTATCTAACATCAATTTAAAGTGTAAAGTGCCTAAAGTGTAAAGTGCCTAAAGTGCAGTTTTCGTTTAAGGTTGTCGATGCTTGTATCGATGCTTGTCATAGAAGCTTGAAACTCGCTTCTACTCAAGCATCCAATATCGAGCTTCCAGTTTCGATACCAGCTTCGATACCGACAAACAAGCTTCTACAACCATAATTGGAGGTAATAAAAAATGTATATTGTGGTTACCGGCGGCGGAATGGTTGGGGGTGGGCTTGTTCACAGGTTACTGGATAACAAGCATGATGTGGTTTTGATTGAGCTGGATAAGGAAATCTGCGATAAGCTGTATGCCGAAACAGGAGTTGTTGCGATTAACGGGAGCGCCACGAGCATCGAAGCCTTGAATGAAGCCGGCATCGGAAAGGCCGACGTGGTGGTTGCCGCAACGGGCAACGACGCCGACAACCTTGCTTGTGCAATATTGGCTAAGAGTTTTGAGGTGCCCCAGATTATAGTCAGGATGAGGGACCCTGCGTATAAACATGCTTACAGAGTTGCCGGCGTACACTCGATTGTTCGGGTAACCGACCTGATGGTCAGCCAGATAATGATGGACATCGAGAATCCTCAGGTCCGAAGAATAACCACCATAGGTGGAGGCAAGGCGGATATCTTTTTGGTTATTGTCCCTGAGCAGGCAAAAGTCGCCGGTAAAAGCGTTCAGGACATTGTAGGAAGTCGCCACTTCCCATCCCAGTGTGTTTTCATTGCGGTATATAATCAGCAAACCGAAGAATTCTCAATTCCCAGGGGCAAGCAGGTCATCAATGAGGGCGATGAGCTGTTCTTAATTTCAACCGCTGAGAATATTAAAAAGGCGGTGGATTTGCTAACCGCTAAAAGCAAAACCTGACATTATCTCAGAGAGCAGAACTTGAAATGCAGGCCATCATAGACACATTGGCCAAAACAAAAGGCAACCGCGAAAAAGCCGCAAAAATCCTCGGCATCAGCGAAAGAACTCTCTACCGAAAAATAAAAGAATATAATCTGTAGGGGCGGTTCGCGAACCGCCCTTACCTGAACTGACGGAGGCCAGGGGTCATTCCGAGCGCAGCCGAGGAATCTATTCAAGTAACTGCCCGTAGGGCCTCCACAATTTTGCTATTTACATTTTGACTTTTAATTTTCTAAATCTTGCCTTTTCCCTTCTTTTGTGTTATTTTGTGCAATGAAAGTTAAAAGCACCCGTCAGCTCAAAGCTTCCTCGAAATAACTTAAAATGCTAAATTACCTTTCACGAGATACGAGATACGATATTTGAGATACGCTTCACGAGATACGAGATACGAAACTGTTTGGCGTTTTATACAAACTGTATAATCATTGTTGGGTCAAATGAAAGGAGAAAAAATGCCAGTATACAAATTAGAACCAACAAATGAAGCTTCATATGATTGGAAAACCAGCGAACACAAAGGCCTTGTTATTGTACGAGCACAAAATGAAAATTCAGCTCGTTGGAAAGCTGAACACGAATTTGGAACTTTTGCTAAGGAAGAACCCGGTAAAGATGTTACTTCGTCTCCATGGCTGCAAAACAATCTCGTCATATGTAAACAATTTGATAGCTCGGAATATGAAGAAGAAGGACCGGAAGAAATTCTTTTTCCCAAGTACGATCAACTTTAAACAGTCTGTGTAACCAGGTGTCATGCCAATACTCAGCCCTCAAAAACCTAAAACAGGGAATTAAAGATGTCCGGCACTTTTTTGAGAGTAGCTTATTGCTGTATTTGGAGCGTGATATTTTGTTGCTGTTAGGATAATGTCAGCATAAAATTAGTGGAAATCGTGTTGGATATTATTATGTTAGGCGGCAGCAAAAGATAAAAACTCTGGAGGCAAACATTATGAAAGTGTTCAGATGGTTCATGATAATTCCTGGAGCACTCGTCGCTGGAATGCTCGGAAGTTTGGCCGGAGGAATTGTTCTTGCCGTCTTTCGCAATCAATCACTGATCGATTCGGGTAGTGCATTCTTTGGCTCCTTCGTGCTTGCGTTCGTGGCTGGGTTGATTGCGCCCACTAAACGAAGCAAGACAACACTTGCCTTCGCAAGCGTCATTGCACTCTTGGCACTATTGACATTTGTCCTATCTGTGGCGACTGACATTCAGGTTTTTGCCGACCGACGCACACTTGACAAAGTGCTCATTCCTGTCTCTCAAATACTTGGAGCCCTCTATGCAGCGTTCCTTTTTCCACCCATAATCATTCGTGGTACTACACTCGAACGGTTCTGGAGGGAGCTTATTGCACTTGGAACAGTTGTTGTAATGATTGGTATTCTCATTAGTGTGGTCGGGGTGTTTGTCGGTTTCTTTGGGCGAACGTGGGTCGGACTTACAACGGGGCTCGGTGTCTTTGCAGTGGGAGTTGTTACCTGGTTATTCCCCTACTGCCATCTTTTATTCCGGATCCGAAAAGCTCAAGACTTCATTACAGATTCTTTCAAGCAGGAACCACCGAACCAAAGGATTGATGGCGATAGAGCAGGATGAAAAGACGGCCCTGCAATGGCTCAAAGCCCGCTTGGCGGCGCGACAGAAAGGAAGCGGATAAATATTGAAGAAGCAACGGGAACTT
>JBDRTM010000054.1:0-4818 GCA_043824065.1 Planctomycetota bacterium
GTAGGCGAAGATGACATTTCAGTTTGCATGTCGTAAGTGGCTAAGCCACAAGGACTTAGAGCCAGCCGGCCCAGATTCGTGAATCCAGTATCCAGTATCGAGTATCCAGTATCGTGAATCCAGTATCGAGTATCCAGTATCGAGTATCCAGAATCGAGAATCCAACTTTAGCTCACTTTAGGCACTTTAGGCACTTTAGCTCACTCTTCACTCTCTCGCCCCTCTACATCTGTCGAGAACCCTCTACAAATCAGCTACTTTTTATGCAAAACAAACCCAATCTTGTCCGCCGTAGGCGGATTGCAAATGAACTTAAGTACCTTATTACAAATGGATTATGAAAATAAATGCAATTGGACAATTGGTCAAAACAAACCCAATTCAAACCCAATCAAACCCAATCAAACCCAATTTCCGAAATGCCCAAATGAATGTAAACTCACTTATAACAAAGGATTACAGAAAAAAAGATGATTTCACAGTCCGAATAAACAAACCCAATTTCCAAAATGCCAAAAATGAGCGCAAACGTATATGTTATAGAGGATTATGAGAATGAAACCGCCTTCCGGCCCAAAAAAACAAACCCAATCAAACCCAATTTCAAACGGGCCCTTTTTTCTGCTAAAATAGGCAATTTCTTCCCAAAAAAACTTCGTAAGCGAGGGATATTAAAAGTGCTTATTTTCAGGAATCGTGACTCAAATTCGCTGACTACCCTGACAGGCCACGTTTCGACACATTCGCCGCAACCGGTAAACTTATCGAGGTCAACAAAACTGGCATGTTTTCGAACTTCTATTTTGAAATTGCCCGCCGTGCACGAGATCTTTTCAGGGTCAACTTCGCATTTGCCGTCTGCGGAGCCGCCGCAAGGGCCATTAAGGAGCGACCTCGAACATCTTGTTACAGGGCAAACACCGCCGAAGATACCGAGTTTACAATCTCCACAGGCTAAGCAGTTTTCCGACCACTGGCCGGCACCGTCGTTGGTGCCACAAAACATAGTATTGAGGGCGGGATAAACCGGCATATCCCCAAAGATGTTCGCTACCACCTGTACCCGCGTTTTCTGTGCGGGCAGCACAGGTGCGGGCATCTGGACCCCGACTCCACAGGCCATCGACAGGATTGCATCGCAGTCCCGAAAGGGACGCCTTTCGGCGGATGCAGCCTGGTCCTTTATGTGTGCGAAGAATTCCGCGTCGCACTGTCTTTCGATGGTATTTTCTTCAACTTCAAAACTATCCGAAAGTCTCTCCTTCGACTTCGCTCAGGATGGTGAGCCTGTCGAACCAAGGACGGAGGCCAGAGTAGTAGCCTCTCTTTCGCCGCCTGCCCCCGTGCTTTCTTGCGAAAGCAAGAACGGGGGTAACACAGGTACCACAGCCTAAAACGAGAATACGTTTGTGGCTTGCAAGGAAGCCCTTAATTTCCTCAATTGGCTTGCGTTCTGCGACTATCATTATTCACCCCGCCCCTCCGAGGGGCTGGATTCAACCTCAAGGCCGGCAGCTCTTTTGGCCGATTCCACTGTATTGTAAAGCAGCATAGTTATTGTCATTGGGCCTACACCGCCCGGGACGGGGGTGATAAATGAGGCCTTTTCCTTCACGGCCTCGAAATCCACATCGCCAACAAGGCGATAGCCTTTTTTCTTTGTTGCGTCCTCGACACGGTTGACGCCAACATCAATTACCACTACACCTTCTTTTACCATATCCGCAGTGACTGTGTTTGGCCGACCAGTGGCGGCGATCACGATGTCCGCCCGCTTTGTGTGAGAGGGAAGGTCCTTGGTGCGGGTATGGCAGACTGTTACGGTGGCATTTGCATTGGGCTTTTTCTGGATAAGCATATTCGCCAGCGGCTTGCCGACTATGTTACTTCTCCCAACGATTACTACCTCCGCTCCCTCAATGGTTATGCCGCTGCGGAGCAATAGCTGAATAATGCCGTGGGGCGTGCATGGCCGAAACGCCTTTTCACCTACCACCATTTTGCCCACATTCATCGGATGAAATCCATCGACGTCTTTGGCTGGGTCGATTGCAAGCAGGACCTCAGCCTCATTAAGAGCCTTTGGTAAAGGCAATTGGACCAGGATGCCGTTGATTTTCGAGTCTTTGTTCATTTTCTCAACCAAGGCCATCAATTCTTCCTGTGAGGTTTCGGCAGGCAGGCGGTTGTCATCGGAATAAATCCCTATATTTTCGCAGGCACGCTCTTTTGCGGTAACATAAGACTGTGAGGCGGGGTCTTCGCCGACTAAAATGACTCCCAGTCCGGGAACAATTCCCTGTTCTTTTAGTTTGGCCACTTCAGCTTTTAGTTCCTCCCGCATATCGGCGGCCACTTGCTTTCCGTCTATTATTTGTGCAGTCATCGGTTACTCCTAAGAATTAAGGAAATTAGAAAGTGCCTAAAGTTTAGAGTGCCTAAAGTGACACGTAAGTGTCATCCCTTCGGCAAGCTCAGGGCAAGCTCTGAGGCGGAGCCGAAGGATCTCATCTCCTGAGCAATAAGGAGATTCTTCGCTACACTGCGTTCCGCTCAGAATGACAGCAAAGCTGTCACTTTAGCTCACTTTAGTCACTTTAGCTCACTTTAGTCACTTTAGCTCATTTTAGCTCACTTTACACTTTAGCTTCCCGGATGCGCAAAATCCCAAAATATCCTTTTCTGCGTGGTTAGAATAGACCTTGAACCTTTCCGGTGTTTACATCCACATCAATACGTCGGAATGCAGGATTGGAGGCAGTACCGGGCATCAGCTTAATGGCTCCAGCTACGGGCACGATGAAGCCGGCACCTTTGTAAACAAGAATATCACGGATTGGAAGCTCCCAGCCGGTGGGTCTGCCCTTGAGGTCCGGGTCGTGCGACAAACTAAGGTGGGTCTTGACCATACAGGTTCCTAAAGTTTTGCCGACCGGGTCGGCCTCCATGGCCTTGGCTTTTTCCAGAGCCTCATCAGTATAAGTTACGCCGCTGGCACCGTACACTTCTTTGGCGATTAGTTCAATGCGTTTTCTAAGCGGAGTTTCCAGCTCATAAAGGAACTTGAAGTTGTTCGTTTCGCTGCAGGCCTCGATCACTGCTTCTGCCAGCTCGATTGCGCCGTCACCGCCCTTGAGCCAGTGTTCGGAAACCGCGGCCAAAGCTCCGTTTTGCTCGGCGATTTTGCGGACAAGGGCGATTTCAGCCTTGGTGTCGGTGTAGAAGCTGTTTACACAAACGACAGGACGAACACCGCTTTTCTTGACCGTTTCAATATTGGCGATTAGGTTCTCACAGCCTTTTTCGACCAGTTCGAGGTTTTCGGTAGTGTATTCCTCGCTCAGGGGTATGCCGGGTTTCACTGCAGGTCCTCCACCGTGCATCTTCAGGGCACGAACAGTTGCAACAACAACAACGGCGTTGGGTACCAGGCCGGACATCCGGCACTTCAAATTCCAGAACTTCTCAAAACCAATGTCGGCCCCGAAGCCGCTCTCGGTTACATGATAGTCACTCAATTTGGTTCCAATCCTATCGGCAATTATAGAGCTTTGGCCGATGGCGATATTAGCAAACGGGCCGGCGTGGACAAACACGGGCTGGCCTTCAATGGTCTGGAGTAAATTCGGGTTTATCGCATCGGCCATCCAGGCGGTCATAGCACCGTCAACCTCGAGGTCGGCGGTGGTAACTTCGTTACCTTTTTTATCGTAGGCCATAACGATTTTAGCCATGCGCTCTCGCAGGTCTTTCAGGTCTTTGGCCACTGCGAGTATTGCCATAATCTCACTTGAGACGGTAATTTGAAATCCAGAGTCCATCTCGTAGCCGTCCATTTTTCCGCCTCGGCCTATCCTGATGTCACGCAGGGCCTGGGCACAGAAGTCCATTGCCCATTTCATTTGTACGGTTTCCGGATCGATATCTATTCGTGTTAGCTTGCTTTTTGCCAGGCGGGCATCGTCATAGTTGCGTTCGTGCTGCATGCGCGAGGAGAGAGCGACCATAGCGAGATTGTGGGCGTTTGTGATACAGTCGATATCGCCGGTAAGACGGATGGAAAAGGGCGTCAGTGGAATGCACTGTGCCAGACCTCCGCCGGCGGCAGAGCCTTTGATATTGAAGGTAGGCCCGCCGCTGGGCTGTCGAATTGCCCCGACAACGCGTTTTTTCAGTTTGCCCAGGCCTTCAATCAGACCGATAGCCGTGGTCGTCTTTCCTTCGCCCAGAGGTGTGGGCGTGATGGCGGTAACATCAATGTACTTTGCCGTCGGAGTATCCTGGAGGCGGGCAAGGGCTTGTTGATAATCGACTTTGGCCAACTTGCGGCCCATTGGAATCAGCTCGCTGTCCTGCAAACCCATCTCTTCGGCCAGCTGGCTAACAGGTTTCATTTCTTCCTCGGCAGCTTCTGCGATTTGCCAATCCTTCATTTTTGTTGCGTCAAGCTTCATAGGTCATTCCTTGTATATAGTATTGGTTAAATATTACGCACGGCGTTTTTTACGCTCCTTCCTGTGTGCACAGGGGCTCTAATAGAAACTTAGTATTATCCTCGAAAACTGCCGAGGCAGGTATAACCGTAGGGTTTTTTTTTTGCACTATTTTGCTATTTGGTTCATTGGTTATCAAAAAAATGCCTAAAGTGAGCTAAAGTGCCTAAAGTGAGCTAAAGTGACAGCTTCGCTGTCATTCTGAGCGGAACGCAGTGTAGCGAAGAATCTCCTTATTGCTCAGGAGATGAGATCCTTCGGCTCCGCCTCAGAGCTTGCCCTGAGCTTGCCGAAGGGATGACACTTACGTGTCACTTTAGGCACT
>JBDRTM010000055.1:0-2432 GCA_043824065.1 Planctomycetota bacterium
AATCTTAAAACTTTCAACCTGTCTTAGCTGCAATAATTTCGTAAATATCATGGCCTAAAAATAGTTGTGATATCGACCTTCCAAATCTATATCCAACAAAATTAAATGCTATTTTTTCCGGAATAGCTAAACCTACCTGCCGTAGCAGAATGGCGACACGCATCTTCCGGGACGTCCATAAATAAGAGCACCAGGAAAAAGTCAAGAGAAAAAGTTGACTTTTTTTAGGCAAAACTCCTCCATTCCGATCAAAGCCGGTTTTTGAAATTTAGATTAACTGGACCTAAAAATTGCATTTTTAGTTATTCAAATTTCGGCCTTCCAGGTGGAAAACCCTGTCCATGATGTCCGACTTTGGCAAACTGGTATGACTAGATCTCTTGAATTTTCAAGGATCAAAGCACCTTGGAGCCATAATCAAAAAGTTCGGACGGACAGGGTGAGGCACTCTTATTAGAGCCGTCAATTACCCCCATCAATTTGTGGATCACTGCGACAGTAAATAAACAGCCATCCTGTCCGCCGAAACCGCGAAAACCTTTAACCGCAAAGGTTAGGTCCAGTGTGAACTGGGTTTATAATTTAAGCTTTATCTTATATAGCTCCTGCACCATGTTTCGCCATCGGCCTAAAGGGCGATCCTTTTCAAAAGCAGCTTCGAGTGCGCCTGCTTTATTCCATTTTTTCCGGAGGGAAGGCCAGGTCATTAGATAATAACCAGCCCGTTCTTCCGGTTTGACTTCTGTATTACTGAGTCGCTGTGGCATATAGATTTGTGAAGTCCGCATCAAACACATAGCCGTGCGGAGATATCTACGGCCAATGCCAAAGTCAGCGTGTTGCCCGGCTGCCTCACGACGTTTGTAGTCGGCCATCAAATCTTCCGGGCCATGTAAACCCAAGTGATTGGCCGACTGAACTACATAGTCTTTAAGAATACGATTGCAGCGTTTTGCTACTTTACCTGTACGGGTTTTACCCTCGGAGCCACCGGTTTGTTTGACCCTGGGGATAATGCCTGAGTATGACACCAAATTGTTTAATGGCTTTTGCTCATATGGATTTCCTATCTCAGCGGATACTCCGGCAGCCAGGACGATACCGATACCACGAACAGTTGTCAGGAATGCACCCTGTGTTTGCGCAAGCCATACAGCAATTTCGTTTTCAAGCTGGTTAATACTGTCTTGCAGGCACCTAAAATGCTTGACATGTTGAACCAATGAAAGCTGGAGGGTAATGATATATTCATCTGGCGTATTGAGCACGCGTACAGCATATTCCTGAAGCTTAGCAGCAGTATTTTCAGGCTTTGCTGTGCCATATCGATGCAAGATTTCAATAATCTTATGTCGTTTCCTACGACGTATCTGGAGTGGACTGAATCGGTTTTCCATAAGATACAACGAGCTTTTTGAAAATGGCAGGATTCCACTATTTTTCTCATCCAGAAAGCCGGGAAAGAGACGATCAACAACGGTATGAATCCGATTTTTCTCTTCCGTTGACATGGAAACAAGATTTCTTCTGTGGCGAACCAATGTACGAAGGTTACGATAGATACCGGACTGGGCAGGAGAACAGTTGGCCCTCCGGTTAAGCAGCATTGAAGCAATACCCATTAAGTCTAAGCGATCGGTACTCGCTTGTATGTTTGCTCGTTGTTCCTTGGCATCATGGGCGTTGACACCAGCGACTATCCATCCTCCAGATCGTAAAGTGTTTGCAAAGTTCTCCGCGTAGGAACCTACATCTTCACCGCCAAAGAAGACATGTTTAGGCTCTATTCGACGATGGCTGCAAGATCGGATTACCTGTTCGGTAAGATACTCGACACCTTCGGGGGAGTTTTTAATGGAAAACGGTTTTCTGAGAATATGGCCATAGCCATTACAGAACATCACAACATGATCCTTTTTAGCGTAATCAATTGGCACGCACATAATTTTTGCACCGTTTCCGGCTTCTTCAAACAGGCTAAGCAGTTCTTGACTTTGGTTTACATAAATGTTTTTCTTTTTCATGGTGAAGCTCCTCCTTTGTTTTGCAGCTGCTTAATTACAGACTGCTGTTAAATGTGCCACCGGTTTATCCGGATGGCCAACTAAACAATGGAGCTTCACCTACATTATGTCAAAAAAAGACTGCCCAAGGGGCTTGGTCACCAGAAAAATATGTAATGGCGGCCCAAGTTATAGAGTTGGGGAGGCTCCGCGAGCTCACCCTAAAGGGCGCGCTCGCCTCCCCCACATCTATAACTTTGAAAGGTACCAGTATCACTTTAGCTTCTTGAAACAATCGTTCGTTTGTTGTCTGGGCCATGAGGGTCTCTTTCCCAAAGGACGTAAATACGTGGATCGTTTCATAGGAACGGCAGCGAGGCCTTCAAATTCGTCACTGGACAGCCCCAGAAAATGGTATTCATTTAAACG
>JBDRTM010000056.1:0-5751 GCA_043824065.1 Planctomycetota bacterium
GCCCATGCCGCCGCCCATGCCGCCGCCCATGCCACCGCCATAGCCGCCCATGCCGCCCATGCCGCCCATCATGCCGCCGCCCATGCCGCCGCCCATCATGCCGCCCCTGCCGCCCATCATGCCGCCACCCATGCCACCGCCCATGCCGCCCATGCCGCCCATCATGCCGCCGCCGCCCATGCCGCTCATCATCATGTTCTGCATGCCTAACATCTGCCCTATTTGACCATAATTGGCCGGCTCAGAAACAAGGTCACTGATGTCATAGACTCGTTGAACCATCGGACGCTCAAGCATATCTACTGTGCCTATCAGAATTACTCCTTCGTCCACAACATAGATGAGTTCCGCAAAATCGATAGACGAAACACCGGCTAACAGAATCTCCAACGCCTTGCGAAGCTTAACACCAGTCAGCGGGTCCATACCCGCAGGTGTGCTTTGCACAACCTCGGCATTCTCGAGTAAATCCCTCCAGTTAGGCTGTATTTGTATCGGCGGCTGTACGGAATTCTTTAATCTTTCTATCACTTCGCTGAAAGTCATTGCCGGTGTCAGGTCCAAAAGGTCGATAGGCTCCTCCAGTTGCTCATAGACAGCCGCGTCGGCCTCGGACAACCCAATCGGCTTGTCCGGCTGGCGCGTTGGCTTCTCGATAAGCTCTCGCCAATACTTAGGATAAGTAAGCTCTTCGGCGTACGGAATTCCCGACTCATCAGTTTTCAGCAAAATATCCGCTCTTTGTTTATCCGACTCTTTCTGCACATCTAATTGTTTCCGGAAGTAAATCATATCTTCCAGTGTGTCTTTCAGAACCAGCGCCTGCTCATTTTGCGGGTCTAATGCAAGCAGGCTTACCAACTGACCAAGAGCTGCTTCATAACGCTGCTGTTTCTGATAAGTCAGCGCATTCTCCATCATTTCGGCTATTTGTTTCTCTCGGTCCATCTCCATTTGTTTTCTATATCGACTTTGCGCCTCTGTCGCTGCTTGTAGTGTCTCTTGTTCCTGCTGCCGAATCTCTTCATTCTCCACCTCAACTATATCCTCGGTCAATGCCTTTAGCTGACCCGTGTATTCTTTGAAAAGTCTGTCACCGAGGTGCATCTGGTTCGTGTTCACGGTAAGGGCAGCCGTCTCAACCACGTTCTTTGCCCTATCGAACCTGGCCTGGTTTATGTAACTACGCGCTTTAGCTATAGCATCGTTAACAACCGCTCTGGTATGACTTCGGATAATATTCCTTCTGCGATTAATTACTTCGATATAGTCGCTTTCGCCTGTTACCGGCGAAGCAACTCTGGGAGCAACCTCCGGCATAACAACCTCCGCCTCAGCAGCCTCCGGCTTAATCACCTCCGGCTCAGCAGCTCCAGGACTAACAACAGCCACCACCACCGGTTCCTCTTGTTCTTGAAAGAGCTTTCGCTCGGCTCTTTGGGGTAAGAGCTTATCTATTTGCGACAGATAACCTTCTACTGTTTTTCTCATTTGAGGTGGGATTAAATCACTGGACGCGACTTGTACAAAACCTTCCCGGGCCTTCTCAAGCTGACCGGTGTAGTAAAGTCCAATGCTCTGGTTCAAAAGATCAAAGATTTCTTTCTGCCGCTCTTCCAGGCTCAAAACAGGTTTCTTGACCTCCGCTGCAGCTTCTACCGGCTTCTCTTTAATCGAAGGCTTTTTCCTCTTGGCCTCTTCAAGCTTGGCTTTGGCCGCCATTATCTGAGCATCTATTCGCCTGAAAACCTCGATAATGTCTTTCCGCTCATCTTTGGTCAAAAACTCATTATCTTTAATCTTTTCAAAATATGCTTTGGCTTTGATCAGTTGGTCCTGCTTAATCAATTCGTTGACTGCCCAGAATGTCTCTAAGGCGCGTTTTCTTTCAAGCACAGCTATCTGGCTCTTCTCCAGAAGCTCATTGAGTTGCTCACGCACATCCACAGTCAAATCTTCCTCGTACCCCTGGGCCATAAGGAAGGTTTTTACTGCTTCCTCATAGTAACCTTCTTTGTATTCTTTCTGCCCGGTCTGAATAAAGATTTGGACTACTCGGCGGATTGCTTCCTGCTTCTCAGTACCCTTATTTTCTTGAGACAGCGACACTTGAGATACTGTTATTATCGGCAACAAAATCAACGCCAGAACAATGGACAGGGACCTCCTGCCAAAGGGCTCGGTCAAGAAACTCGGCTTGTTCAAAATTAAACCTCCTGCCAAAAAAATACCACCCTCATAAGGAAATTTCTATCAAACTACGTTCTTCACAACCTCCAGTTATAGAATAGATAAGACTTATGATAATCGAGTTTATAATAAAATATCTAATATTGCAAGAGAAAAATTGATTTATATCAATTTGGCCGATAATATTCAAGTTTACGTTTGCTAAATTGGAAAGTTTAGGCAAATCAAGGAAAAAATAGTCACCTAAAAATCGCTTTTTTATGGCCAAAAAGAGACTTTTAACAAAACATAAAAACGTAAAAAAAAACAAAATATGACCCAAAAACCTCTCGTTTTAGCTGTTGAAACCTCCGGCAGAATAGGCTCCGTTGTAATTGCCCTCGGCGAAAAAATTCTCGACGAAGCCACTTTTTCCGCACCCATCAGGCACAGTGCGGAGATTTTTCCGGCCCTCAGTAACATCCTGGACCGTTTCCGCAGAAAGCCCGGCCAAATCGACCAGGTCCACATCTCCGTCGGGCCGGGAAGCTTCACAGGTCTGCGCATCGCCGTGACCCTCGCAAAGACAATGCACTTAGCCAACGCCGCAAAAATTGTAGCAGTCGATACACTCGACGTAATCGCCGCCAATGCAAACGACTATATAAAGGAACAAAACACAACCATAAATTCTCATTCTAAACCTTCCCCTTGTCATTCTGAACGAAGTGAAGAATCTCCTGAAAGAATCGCCACCATTACCGACGCCAAGCGAGGCCAATTCTTCATCGCCGTTTACAAACGTCTCCACGAAAACACAGTATCATTCCTGCGAAACTTGTCCTCGACTCCGATCGGGGAGCAGGAATCCACTTCTCACTATCCGCTATCCGCTATCCGCTATCCGCTAATAAAACTTTTCCCAGATTCCCTAATGACCGCGTCTCAATTCCTCGCCCAATTCGCCTGCGACGAAAACCCCATCTGGCTGCTCGGCGACGGCCTTCTATATTATAAGGATAAATTCAAAGCCGGCAGCACTCGGTTTTTAGAACAGAAATACTGGGGCCCGCGAGCTTCAAAGGTTCACCTGCTCGGCTGGAAAAAAGCCCTCACCAACCAGTTCGAGGACCCCTTGACCCTAACTCCCAATTATTTACTACGCCCCGACATCAAAATAAAACCACGATGACATATACCGAATCAATCAGCATAAGCCCCAAATTGACACAGATTTTATAGCAACTGCGTAATCCTAATTACTACACAAATCGCGCAGCCTATGGTGCTGTTTCCGGTGGCGGTGGATATAGACGAATATCGTCAAAGTACATTGTACCTGAACCACCTGCCACAGGACTGTTTCTGTTACCAAGACCAAGGGCAATCGTATTGACATTGGCAAGATTCACACCCTGGTCCGCAAATGCCTGCAGGTCGATAGTCCATTCCGTCCAGGTATATGTCTGTGCTGCATCAGGATTACCATGAAAGACCACCGCACTGCCATTGAGAGCAACATACATCGGCTCAGCAGCATTATCCGACCTGCCCCTGAACCAAATCGTTAATGTACTAACACCCTTCTCGGTCCAATCACGCGGAGAAGTCAATGTCAATGTCGCCTCAGAATAACCAACACTGTTGTCGTAGAATAACGGCATCGATTGGTTACCACTGTGAACGATGATTTGCTCGGCAAAGGAAGGATTATCATAACCAACGATAGATCCGTTTGTCGGCATGCCGTATCCGTCCAACCACACATTAAATATCCTGTTGCTCTCAGGGTCAGTGGGGTCAAGGTCATTGTATAGCTCAAAATCGTCCACGATTAAAAAGTCGGCTGTCGTAAAGCTCCAGACAAGGCCTACCCAGGGACTATCGGGGTTGGCATTATCGACCCCATCAACACGCCAATAGTAGGTGGTATCCCACTCAAGTTTTCCGGGGTCATAGCTCTCGGAACCAAGGCCCTTGCTGCCTTTGTATTCTGGCGAGCCGGTATTGGCATTGCGTACGACATCTTTATCGGGGCCGAAATAGACCTCATGCGAAGCGGCATTATCACCGGCGACCCACTTAAGAATTTGTGTTTGCCTTATATCCGTGGCACCATTAGACGGCATCAGGCTCCTGACGGCGCCCGGAGTCGTAAAGCCCCAGACTTCGCCTTTATACGTCTCGAAGCCGTGGAACGCATCGACACGCCAGTAGAAAGCCTTACCCAATTCAAGTGGGCCGGGAGTATATTTTGAAAAACCCACGAGGCCTTTGTATGTATCCGGCGTGCCATTGTCCACATCGTCGAAGTTGTCGCCGAAGTACATATGGTGCAATAACGCACCGAAACCAGACTCCCAGCTCAGGCTTATATTCGGGTCCACAAACTCGGCACCATCAGCCGGCTCTGGATTGTAGCCGGTCTTGGGGGCAATCGTAAAGCTCCAGACAGGGCCCTTGTATTTCGTTGTACCGTCGGCCTCAACCTCGTCAATTCGCCAGTAGTATGTCGTGCCTGAAACCAGACCATCCGGATAAGGAAATCCAGGAAAGCCAATAACAAAAGACAACGAGACCTGGTTGCCCTGGTATGTATCGGGGCTGCCGGCATCTACATCCTCAAAATTTTCGCCTAAATACACATCGTGTGAGGCCGCAAAATCTCCAGGCAACCAGCTAAGGTTTATCCACGTATCCCGAAGTATGGTACCATCAGCCGGATTTGGATGACGGGCGTACGGCCTATCACCGCCAACCCAAAGATACTGGCTTGGGATAGTCTCCCGGGTCAGTGATGGAGCTGACCAGGATAGCTCACAAACGGCACCGCCGCCGTTCTCATAGAACTCCAGTCTAATCTCGTATCTCTGCCCGGCTGTTAGGGAAATATCGCCGCTGTCATGGGTATTCGAATGATCGGTCCAGTTGTCAATAAGCTGTTCATTGTTCACCCACAACCGAATCCCATCGTCTGACTGGGTGTGGAAAGTGTAGGTCCCGGAGGCGGGCACTTCAATCTCACCCATCCACCGCACCGTAAAATTGTCTATATTGACAATCCCCGGCTCCGGCGAGCCGTTACCCCAGCTAAAGTCGACCGTAGGATCCATACGCTCCATGACCAAAGTCTGCCAGGGGTCCGAGGCACTGCCGTGAAAATACTCGCCTAACAAGCCTTCAACCCCGCTGGCCACACTAAACAGGCCCAGCATTAAAACAAAAGAAACCACATAAACTAATTTTCTACACATAATAATCCTCCTTCAAAATTAAATTTAGATTGCTAATCGAAATGCAAAATATTTGCACTGTGAAGCACCTGTACTCGCGTTACCCCCTTGTCTGCTCCTCGCAGACAGTAAAGGGGGTGTGAGCACAAAGTTTTCCAATACAGCTTCACACACCACACATAATAGCTCCTCCTTTATCAAAAAACCGAAGGCTTCTGCAAAATTGAGGTTAGGCATATATTATTTAAGAAAATCTGTTTTTTTGATTTTCTTAAATAATCACCTAACTGATTATTACACAATGACTTACTGTTTGAAAAGAAAAAACAAAAGCTTGTCCTCACGAAAG
>JBDRTM010000057.1:0-6232 GCA_043824065.1 Planctomycetota bacterium
CACACTGATAGCAGCTCTTGACGTCCTGGCCACTCAGTTCTTCAACAGCCTGAATCATGCTCGGCCTCAGTCGATCCTGCTGAATGATATGCTTCATCTCTGCGTATCCAATCCTTACAAAGGGTAAAGAATAAACTCAACTTGACTGGTTTTTACATAACTTTGGCTTTAACAAGAACATACGCAAATTGTCATTCTGAGCGCAGCGAAGAATCTCACACTCGCAACGATGCAGAAATCCTATTCTAAGGCCAGATGCTTCGCTTCGCTCAGCATGACAATTTGAAAGTCAGTCAAGTTGAGAATAAAACTATGCCGTCGTGTGGGTCTATGGTATACGCGGCTCACAAATCTGCTGTTGCGCTCGATGCAGTACACTCTGAATCTTAGAACTCCTTACATGCACACACATCCGGAATATCCCAGCGAACTGCCATCGAAAGTGTTGGTTGCAGACTCCGTCCCCCTGAGCTGCGATCTAAATCCAGCTGTAAGTTGTTTATATAAAAAGAGTTACTGTGCTCTCACACACACATTCGCCACACACATCCCCGAAACGCCTCACATTACTGGCGGACAATAAGTATTCCCTTTAATTTGTTCGGTTCTTCAGGAAAGCTACGTACACAAGGTATCCACTGGTTTTGATACTCAAAAAACCTGGTCCGGCTACAGTAAATCTCTACGGGCTTACGCCCGCAGCATTTTAGGTTACAAGCTTTACCGGCCAATTCCATCTCCGGGTTTACATCCGTAGTATTAAGAAGGAATAGTAAACGACACGCTCAGCCCTGTCCGGGCCTGCGTAGACAAATTTATGGTTATCGGTAGCAAAAGGCGTGCCTAAAGGATATTTCAGAACGAAACAACGAAACAGAACGACGTAAGTGCTGAAAAAAGCGTCTGTTAGGAAAATCCGACGAAATGATTCAGAATGAATCGCTGACGGAGGAAAAGTCCTGCCGGAGTAACGGATCGTTACGGTCGTATAGTCCCGGCCGTCATAAACCGTGTCTATTAAAGAGGCTCGATATAATTGTAACAAGACATTACAGTGTAACGATTCCTTCCAACACTGCTACTGCTGGATCCCATGTCGCTGCATCATCTTATAAAGTCTGGGTCTTGAGATGCCTAAAAGCTGGGCCGCCTGCGTCTTATTACCACCTGCAACCCGGAGCGCTCGCACTAAAAGCTCTCTCTCCGTTTCAAACAGAGTTGATATCCCCGCTTTGCTGTCCGGTGATTTATGCCTGGCAGTCTCTACACGCTCGGTGATATATACAGGCAGATTAAGTTTGTGAATTGTCTCTGAGTTCCCAAATGCAAAGGCATTCTCGATGGCACTCTCCAGCTCGCGAACATTCCCGGGCCACTGATAGCGAGTCAGCACATCTAGCGCTTCCTTGTCAATCCCTTTGACCGTTTGTTGGAAGACACCGTTGAACTTGGCAATGAAGTGGTGAACCAGCGCTGGAATATCATCAGGGCGTGCCCTTAAGAGCGGCAGCTTGATCCTAATTACACTTAGACGATAGTACAGGTCTTTGCGGAATTTATTGTTGTGGATTGCCTGTTCTACGTCCTGGTTGGTCGAGGCGATAACTCTGACGTCAACCGGCGCCTCTTCGGCACCACCGATGGGACGAATTTGCTTTTCCTGCAGCGCACGGAGCAGCTTAGCCTGGCTGCCATACGGCATTTCGACGATCTCATCGAGGAACAGCGTCCCGCCGTCCGCGGCCCGAAAAAGCCCCGAATAATCGCTGGACGCCCCGGTGAAAGCGCCTTTCTTATGACCGAACAGCTCGCTTTCGATTAGTTCCCGAGGCATCGCAGCGCAGTTTACCGGCACGAACGGTTTGTCGGCCCGAAGGCCGTTGTAGTGTATGGCCTTGGCTACAAGTTCCTTGCCCGTACCGCTTTCTCCACAAATCAACACCGAGCTATCAGCTTTTCTTGCCGCCTCAATCTTCTCGTACACCAGCCGCATGCCCCGGCTGCTCCCCACGATGTTGTCGAAGCGATACTTATCATGCAGCTCTGAACGCAGCCGAGACACTTCTTCTTGAAGACCGGTTAGCTGAATAATCTTGCTGACTGTCATTAAAAGTTCATTCGTATCAAACGGCTTGGTGATGTAATCAGCAGCACCGTGCTTCATTGCCTCAATAGCATTTTTGATGCTGCCGTAGCCGGTCATCAGAACAACCTCGATCCTGGGGTCCAAAAGTTTGATCTCTCTGAGCAGTGCCACACCGTCCATTCCCGGCATCTTCAGGTCGGTAAGCACGACATCAATGTCACGTTGCTCCCTGATTTGATCCAGCGCCTCTTCTGCAGATGATGCCTCCGTAACATTATGCCCTCTGAGCCGAAAGACTTTGGCACAGCTCTGGCGCATCGCGGCGTCATCTTCTACGACCAGGATATTGGTTTTCCTACTCATTGGCAGCAATCTCCATGGGAACATACGGCAGACGCACCGAGACAGTCGTGCCCCGGCCAGGTTGGCTCTGAATCTTAATTTCGCCTTTGTGTTCTTCGACTATACGCTGACAGATTGCCAGTCCCAGACCGGTGCCCTTTCCACGATCCTTGGTAGTAAAAAACGGATCGAAGGCTCGTTTCAACACGTCCTGTTCAATACCACATCCATTATCTATTACTCGAATTTCCACGCTGCCTTGGTCAGACAGTAATCTGGTTGCCGTTTGAAGACGTCCCCCCTTCGGCATCGCATCCGCAGCATTAGTAACCAGGTTCAAAACTACCTGCTGAATCTGGTTGCTGTCCACACAAACGGTTGCCCCGTCGCGAGTATAGTCAGTCTCGATCTCGATGCCTTTGAGCGCCAAGTCCTTCTCGACCAGGGACAGACTCTCCCGGACTAAAGAGTTAACGTCGGCTCTGGTCATCACGCCCTCAGAGCGCCGCGAGAATCCCAGCAGCGAGTCGATGATGCGTTGACACCGTTGGGCCTCACCCTCGATAACGTCCAAGTCCGAAAAGTCGCCGCTATCACCAACTTGCTGCCGCATCAGCTGCGAACGCAGCAGTACCGTCCCGATAGGCGTATTTAATTCATGAGCCACACTGGCGGCAATCTGCCCGATCAACACCATCTTTTCTTGCTGGAAGAGCTGCTCCCGCAGCCGTTGCTGTTCCTGTTCCAGCATCACTCGGTCGGAGATATCCAGGCTAAGGAAAACCAGACCAAGATAGCGCCCATCCTCACTATGAACGGTGGAATAGCTGGCCAAACAGCGCCCGTGACGCAACTCTAAAGACTGAGTTGTGATAAAGCCCGATTTCTGTTTGGCCTGTTGAAGGATTTCTCCAAGTTGCGAGCGTAGCTCCCTTGAAGGGCATTCTTGGATAGACTTACCCAGAAGCTCCGATGCACGGGCACTCCAAATCCGCTCTGCGCTTTCGTTGCAGAGGGAAATCCTACCTTCGGCATCCAGGAAAATGACACCTTCGACCATGCTGTCGATGATGGCTCGCAGCTTGTCTCTCTCCCAAGCGGCCTGTTCCTGTGCAATCCGAATCCGGCGATTCCGATCGTCCAGCACTTTGTGCTGCTTTAATAATTCGTCGGACATCTGGTTGAACGACTCTACAAGGTCCCCAATCTCGTCCTTGGTAGTAGCTGCTACTTGCTGGCCAAGATCGCCATCACGAATCTTCTGCGCTGCGTCTATCAGGCTGCGCACCGGCTGAGTAACGACCCACGAGACCACTGCCGCCAAAGCCGCCGCAATCAACAGGACAAACCCGGCAATCGTCACCAGTGCCAGTGTGAAATCCGAAATGGTGCGCTGGATGCGATTCTCCGAGATCCCGACGTGTACAAAGCCGACTTTCCCTTGCAGAATTGGAACGCCAATGTCATGGACCAGACCCTCCTCCTTTCCGGTGTCCAGCAGCTCTTGCTTCGACGCATCCTCCGGTTCCGGGTTGTTAACACCCACCAGATCCGCGGGAAAACCACCGGCGAAAGTATGAACCAGCACATTACGCTTGCGGTCGGTTATGTAAACGTAGGCGACATCCTCGTCACTATGCTTAAGGTCTTTGACCAGATTCAATAGAGAAACAAACTCCTCCGTCAACACGAAATGCTCGCTGCGTGCGGCTAAATTGATCGCCATGTTATGTCCCTTTGCCAGGTATTCTGCGCGGAGCGTACCCGACAGATGCCTTCGAACAAATATCACCACCGTTAGATCAAGCAGAGCCACCAGGCCGATACAACAAATCATGATTTTAGCGCGGAGGCTCAATCGCACCATGGTCACATCCTCATTTTTTGGACTGAAAATCCTTCATAAAAGCCTTCATCTGGCGGATCGAGTCGTACGCACTATCTTCGATCACGGTGAACCGGTCAATCAGAATCCTTTTGAGAATTTCGCGACCTCTGGGGTCGTTGTGCATGTTCAGAAAAGCCGAACGGAGTTTTTCTTTCAGTTGGGGAGCGATACCTGGTGAAACGACTACAGGCGGAATGCCGCAAGGAGCTGACTTGTAGATAATCCTGGTTCGCGTCGTCCATTCGGGTTCCTTCATATTCTCGTACTCCCAGATCAAACTGTCCACCGCAGCAGCATCCACGAGTTTATCAGCTACCGAGTGGATCGAATTGTCGTGGGAATATGTGAAGATATGCCTCCTGAAGAACGACTCGGGTCTCTCTCCCATCATAGCGAGCGTATAGGAAGGAATCAGCATCCCTGAGTTGGATAGAGGGTCGGAAAACGCAAAGACCTTGCCTCGCAGGTCTTCGAGGTTCTGAATCGAGCTGTCCTTATGAACGATGAAGTACGAACAGTACTCGGTTTTGCCGAAGCACACGGGAACACAAAGTAGCTCCATCCCAAAATCGCGGTGGCCCTCGACATAGGGACGCGAGCAAACGAATGCTGCATCGATTCGCCCCTCCTCCATCAGAATGTTCACCTCGGCATAGGTTTTCCGTTGGACCATTTCCACCTCGCGGCCGAGTTTCTCCCCAATGTAGTCAAAGATGTCCTCGTAAAAAACAAGTGATTTCGTTGGTGAGATAATCGCGCCAACTGCGATCTTCAGCGTATTTTTCTGCCGAGGAGCGGAAACGACCTCCGCGGAAGACGGCTGTAAGCTGATGCGTTTTACAGGCTTGCTGTCTTGAGCTTGGCTCAAATACATTACCGCAGCTATGAGGAACACACTAAGCAGGCCAATTCCCACTAACCAACGTGCTCTTACCATTTCTCACACCCTTTCTGCTTATCCAAAGGCGGTATATCCGCAATTGGGTTTGTATTCCTGTTTTTGCGAGTGAAACAGACGGCGAACTGAATGTCGCACGGGTGGTTTTTCAACCAGGAAAAACGTTTGTTCGTTTGTCATCCAGCACTTATCACCAAATACTATGATATTCAACTATTTGCCACATATCAAGGGCAAAATTTTGCGGGATTACCCTTCTTGAATTGCGATGGTGAAGAAGTCTCCCTGTGGCTGTAGAATGCGTTTTTTAAAGGAACTAGTCATCCAAATGTCCGCCATACCGAATCCTCCAGGCTGGTAGGGGAACATGGTATCCCCGGAAAAGAAAAGCAACAATGAATCTGAAGATATTTTTACACCACTTTCACGAGCTTAGCTATTGACAATCGCTCCGAGGTTCACTGGCTTTCCCCAGGGGTCGTTTTTCGTTGCTCGTCTAAACTACCCTCTGAACAGGGAGTATTCGCGCCAGATTTGAAGCTGTGGGTTTAGTTGTGCTTAGCTTCACTTTAGAAAATTGAACCTCCGGAGTGATTGGATACCACAAATTTTAGCCCAGTTTCTTCCTTGAAAATCTGACTTCTGCCGTATATATTTTCCATAGTGGCCGCTCCCTGACTTTTAGAGCCAAGAGTGAAGGTTCTACGGCCATGGATTCTTATACGGAAACCATATAATCAGTAGTTCAATGGAGAAAGAATGAGACAGATATTTGCATCTGTCCTGCTCGTAGCAGCCATCAAACCACAGGTTCGGGGCGACGCGGTAATGCAATGGTCTGGCTGTCACCAAGTAATAAGAAGCTTATAGACCGTGGCTCGCGTCTGATTGCTCAACAGACAGGGTGCAGTTACGAGCAGGCGTGCATCGCCCTACACGAAGCGATGGAAGAAGTGGAATCGGTGCAGCGGCTAGGCCAAGAGGTTTCCTCACTTGTTGCTTTAGCCATCGAGCGGCT
>JBDRTM010000058.1:0-8615 GCA_043824065.1 Planctomycetota bacterium
TCATGCAGAGTGGCTTTTCACAAACCACATGCTTGCCGGCACTGGCAATATCAATGGTCATCTGGGCGTGCAAATAGTTCGGTGCCGCAATCGTTACCATCTCTATGTCTTTCTCAGCGAGCCTCTGCTTGTAGTCGGTAAAGACGCGGGCAATACCGTACTTATCCGCCAACTTTTTTGCGTTGCCCGGCGTAGGAGAGGCAACTGCGACTACTTCCGCCTCATCAGGCATAATCCGAAACGATTCGGCATGAATGTCTGCTTCAAACTGCGACCCAATAATTCCAACTTTAACCCTTCCCTTGTCCGACATAATGATTCTACCTCCTTATTGTCCATCCTTTGCGATATTTATAATGCAGATACTTATTTGCTTCCGGCAGGTTGGTAATCTTAAAGTTTTTGCTGTCCCAAGCTAATCTCTTTCCGCCCATCCGGACCGAAACCGTTCCCAATAAAACCGCTTCAGTCAAAGGACCTGCAAAGTCAAAATTAGAACGTGTTTGACTGCCGGTTTTGCAGGCCTGAATCCATTCCTTGTGATGGCCGATTGAGCGGGGAAGCGTCTTTGGCGGGCGTTTGTAGGCCTTCATTTTCGCTTCAGGTATCAAGCGGGGACTGTTACCGCCCCAGCCTTCAACGTACATCTTGCCTTTGTCGCCTACGAAGATTAGGCCATCCTCACGCGACAGCCCCCTTGTATCTTCCAGCTCCTCAGGACGAGCAGGTATAATCCCACCATCGTACCAGTGCAGCATTACCGGCGGCATGTCTTCGCGGGCCGGAAACTCATAGTGAACTGTCGAGGCCAGAGGCAAAGTCTCCTTATAAACCAAGGTCGAACTGGAATGCACACTAATCGGAGCCCCGAGTTTTAGAGCGGAGAAAACCGGCGCTAAATTGTGAATGCCCATGTCCCCTAATCCTCCCGACCCAAAATCCCACCACCCACGCCATTTAAAAGGTACATAGGCCGGGTGATAAGGTCTGTAAGGTGCAGGTCCCAGCCACAAGTCCCAGTCCAGAGTTAAAGGAACAGGTGGCGTGTCTTTAGGCCGGTCAACTCCCTGGGCCCAAAAAAGTTGTCCATTGTGCGTTGGCCGGTCGGACCAGGCGTGCACCTCGCGTACCGGGCCGATTGCTCCATCCCAGAGCCATTCATTGATAAGGCGGTTTCCCTCGAATGCCATACCCTGGTTTCCCATTTGAGTGGCGACTCCGGCTTCGCGAGCTGCCTTAGCTATCGCTCGTGCTTCAAAGACTGTTCGAGTCAATGGTTTTTCGCAGTAAACGTGCTTTCCCATTTTGATAGCCGTCATCGAGGCGACAGCGTGTGTATGGTCCGGCGTGGCAACTACCACCGCATCGATGTTTGTTTCCTTTTCCAGCATCTTTCGGAAATCACGGTATCTTTTTGCCTTCGGGTATTGTTTGAAAGTGTCTGCCGCTCGCTCCCAATCCACATCACAAAGGGCGACAATATTTTCGCTGCTCACATTGTCCAGGTCCCATCTTCCCTGCCCCCCTACTCCGATACCGGCTATGTTGAGCTTTTCGCTCGGAGGTACGTTGCCTTGACCTCCTAATACATATCGGGGGACAATTGTAAGTGACGCAGCCGCCGCAGCGGAACCACTTATGAAATCTCGGCGGGAGATTCCGCCTCTTTGTTTTTGGATATTTCCTTTTTGATTCTTCATATCAGCAGCCCTTGACAAAATGAAAACCAGTATTCACCAAACGATTAAAATTAATACTGCTCCGAAGTTTTTGTATCTTCATAATATGTGAATTAGCCGCTTACTACCAGTGCATAAAGATTCGCATCCTTCATAACAAAACGAAGCCGAACCGGACGGCCCGAACCGATGTTTATATACCCGGACTCTTTCGCAAAAGACGGCACCCCAAGGAAGAATGAACCGATTGTCCACTGAACCAGGATTATCAATATCAGATGTTTGTCTCTACTCATTTTTAGATTCTCTAAGACCATTGTTGTTATATTCAAATCGTGGACTAGGAGTTTCCTTATGCGTTTGGAAATTTATATCAACTTCAAACCATTTAGTCGTCCTCTTTGTTGGGATTTTCTTCCTGCTGATTAGCTCGATTTGTCAGGCCTTTAAAAAGTGAGCGAATGTTGAAAAAACCACCGATTGAAACGACTATAGCCATGCCGGCAAAAAGGGCGAGACTTGCAAAGAAAAAGATTGTCCAAAAGTTTATCCAAAAATTCATATCTTGTTACTCCTTACGTTCTGAAGGTTTGCTGCGGTCGGGAAATAACAAAGAGCCGACTACCATAAGCGTAATCGCAAGCGCTATAACAGTCAATCCGACAATCGCACTCGATACATCCATACCCAGCAGGGCTTGAACCGGCTTTAATCCTAAGAGGGCACCAAAACCACATATCAAGGCCAAATATGCACCGACTCTACTGGCTCGTTTCCAGTAAAGGCCAAAGACCAATAAGGCAATGGCCCCGGTAAAATAGATGGCCCCGGAAATTGCCATATAATCCCACAAGTCTTGCCCTAAATCATACCAAAGTCCCCAAACCAAAATAAAAATACCAATAGCTACGATAAAGATCCGTGTCAGCAACAAACGTGCTTTTGAAGACAACCCTCTCTTGAACCAGGGAGCCACCACATCCTGGGTCAGCACCGAACTCCAGCATAACAGGTACCTATCATGGGTGGACATAAATGCAGCCAACATGCCGGCTGAAATAATACCGATAAATCCCGCAGGAAGTATTTGACTTAAAAACACGGGCATTGCCATCAGAGTTAACTGTGAATCTACGGAACCCCCGACAGGCATAAAAATGCTTTTCAATGACTCGTGCTGGGTGATATAGACAAAAGCACAAATTCCAAAAAAGTAGGGCAGCAGAAATCGAATGAGAAATCCAATAGAAGCCCATGTGTAGATTTTCTTGACAGTGCGTGTATTTTCCGCCGAACAAGCACGAATTACGGCTGTTTGCCAAACCGCGCAACTGACCAGGCCGAGAAAGAACATCCACACTACGTAATCAACACCGAAACCTTCACTGTGAAATGGATTGAAGCCAGCCGAACCCTTGAATTCAGATACAGTGTCAATGATATTATGCCAGCCCAAATATCTGATGGATAACAGACTCGCAGCCAAAAGGCTGAACGATAAAACTACGAACTGTATATAGTCAAGAACCACTACCGAAACCATTCCCCCCAGGGTGGTATAAAGCAGCACCATTCCCAGTAAAACGCTCATTATAATCTTAAGGTGAATATCCTCAGTCATCCCGGTTATGCCCATGACAAAAATGGAGCCGGCTTTAAGGAACATTCCCATATTCAGGATGCCGGAGAAGGCCAATATCGTTCCTCCCAAAATGCGGACACCGCGCCCGAAGCGTCTCTCGTAAAATTCCGGGATAGTCATTACCTTCATACGTCGCAAGGGCACCACGATGAATCCGGTCAGGCCTACAACTAAAGTTACGATAGCAGCAGCTAATGCGATGTGAAAGGCTGCGAAGCCGCCGGTAAATCCCTTCTGGGCGGAATACATTACCGTGACCAAACCTAACTCGGTTCCGATCATTGTGGCAATGGCCAGGAAGGTTTTTAGTCTCCGGCCGGCAACCATAAAATCCGTCACATTGCTGATATATCGTTTTATATAAACGCCGACAGCTACAATGATAATTAAATAGCCTACGACGATACACCAGTCAACGAGACCAAAATTACTTTCGATTCCAATAGCGCTCAAATCCATATTATCTCCTGACTACAGAAATCAGAAGTCGGAGGTCAGAAGCCAGATGTCAGATGCCAGATTATCTGTCCTCTGTCTTCTGTTCTCTGTTCTCTGTCCTCTGCAATGTTGACCGAACGTCCTACTTTGTCTTTAAAAGCGCCTCAGTGCAGAGTTCCCGGTATTTATTTTGTTCTCCTGAACCTGCGTGTCCGGCTGCCCCTTCCTTCCAGGCCGAACGTGCGGCTTCAAGGCGTCCAAGGGCTTGGAGTGCCTTTCCCCGCCAGTATTGCGCAGGCGCCTCCGGAGGCCTGTTCGAGCGCCCGACACCTATGTTTTCCGGATAGGTCAGAGCCGCTTCAAAGTCCTGCAAAGCCCCTTCGAAGTCCTTATCTTCAAAGCGTTTCCGGCCTCGTTCCAAATGCGCTTTATTGAATAAGTCCCAGGTGACTGTCTGGCCTTCCCAGTTGACAAAGTACGGTGTAGATTCGAGTAAATCAACAGCATCCCCGTATCTTTGTTCATCAAGATAAGCCTGAGCGAGCATAATAATTACATCAGCCCGCCTAAGTATCTCAAACGGCGTTGATTCGAGAACCGTTATCGCCTCGGGGCGGTTGTTTGCCGCAAAGAGAACATCCGCCAAGTCTCGATATAAGGCCTGGTCCTTCGGCCGGGCAGCGATGGCATTACGATAAAACTTTTCAGCCTTCGACAGGTCCTTCTCCACTGCCCAGGCATAAAGGCCGAGATTACGAAATGCGACACTCAAGGATGGGTCTAAATTAGCCGCCCTTTGCCAGTGCCGGACAGCTTCAGACAGCCGGCCAAGGTGACAGTAAAGATTTCCAAGGTGCAGATGTGCATAAGCATCATCAGGATTTTCCTCGATGGCGTACTTAAATACTTCAACCGCTTCAGGTCGTGATGGAAAGATATAATCCCTGTGAATTCCGGCAGCTTGGCCGAGATATGCCTTAGCCTTTGTTTGGTCTTTCTGCAGCGATGCAAAATAGGCCAGGTAATAGATTGGCAGTGGGCTGCGTTCGTTTTCCGGCACCGCCTCGACACACACTGCCAAAAGCAGCCTTGTTGCTTCATCCACAAGCCCGAGTTCTGCGAAAATAAGACTGGCCTCCAACATCTGAAAATCATCCTCTCCTACGAAAGCTCGAGCTTGACGCACAAAGCGGTCCATTTGACCTTTGTTTTGCAGCGCTATCAGCGCCCTTGGAACCAAATCTGTAGGTGTCTTAACGATTCTTTCTTTCGCATTCCTGTATGCTGATCCTTCGATTACACTCAGGACAGGCTTTGTATTTCCAGCAGCATACAAGGCCAAAAGCAAATGGTTCTTTGCTTTAGTATCATTAGGATTCAACTGGACCGCTTTCTCAAAGGCCTTAACGGCCTGTAAATAATCTCCTAATTGCATATAAGCACGTCCAGCTAAGTCGTGGCCGAGAGAGGCGGTGCCCAGACATCTTACTGCCTTATAAGCGCACCTAATGGCCTCATTCTTGTCTGCCAATCTTAAATGACTCACACCTAAGTAGAACCACGACAATCCATCGGTGTCATCTCTGCTCAGGGCTGTTTTTAGTCGCTGAATTGCCTTCTCATAAAGTCCCGCTTCGATATCAAGCACAGCCAGGGCACGAAGTGCAGGCGAATATTGTGTATCTTCCGCCAGTGCCTTTTCATAATACTCGCGGGCCTTCTTACGGTTTGTTGCCAGGTCGTACTTTCTACCTCTGAGGTATTTTTCCTCCAAAGTGAGCTTCTCATCAGTTTTTGTCATTAACTTAGAGGGTTCAGGTTGAGAAATCCTGGGAATCGGCAAAGGAGTAGCGAAGGAAGCAAGAAGCTGCCCTTTCTTAGTCTTGATTGTTACATCGACAGGCGATTGCGGAGTTGAGAAAAGTGTCAGCATCCGGGGATTTTCAGGAGTAAGGTTTATGGTCTTTGTGAGAAGTTTCCGAGGCCCCTGGGAAAGGATACAAGTGGCCCCTGAGAAGTTAGCCGTTGCGAGGATACGCAACCGGAGCTTATCATCCTCGCGGATAGTTCGAATGGCTATGTCCTTTGTTGCATATTCGAAGCCATCGCCAAGTCCGTGCACAGGATACCACCATTCTTGCCACGAGACTTCTTGCCTCGGCAGCAACATGCCGTAGTCGGACTGGGTCGGCAGCGGTCCGCTCTGGACCTCTATATATGGACCGTCATTATCGCTCAGGTTCTCCTGGCTTACCAGGCCAAAGTCCCAAGTCCCCCATGTCCAGGCTTTTTTCCCGCTTAGCTCATGGTGGTCGGCCACCTGCACAATTCCGCGGTCCATATCTACGTCGTATGCCCCAAAGAAATCAAAGACGCAGTCAACAGAAAAAACCGAAGCCGAGGTTTCATAGTTTTTCAGCCAGGATATATCCTTACCTTCGTGAATGGGCCAGGAAAAGAACCTGACTCCGTTATGGTCAGTCCCAAGACTCATCGGATAGATAAAACGCGTTCCGGGTCGGTTCGGAAAAGCCGTGCAGTTCCAGAAATAGTACGGGCTTATCGCATCGGTTGGGTTGAAAATGCGAATCTGCTCATCCAAATAGGCCTTTCCCGGGTGCAAAGTTACACGCGCCGTCCAGCGGGTTCGCAGGCTCTTTTCCAGATTGTTAATTTCCAGGTAAGCCGAGCCGTCTGCGTTTCGGCCGATAAGTGCATCAACAGGTGACAAAATAGCTACAGTGTGTCCATGCGGTCCGGCGTTCCATTCGACACCGCCACTGATCCAGGCCCCGCGCATCGCTATCATGCCTGGTTTTATCACATCGTTGAGATGGAACATCTGCTTGCCCTCAGTTTTGTCGAAAACTGAATGCAGACGGCCACCCAGCTCGGGAAGGCAGGTAACTTTTAAATATTCGTTTTCAAGGAATAGAGCTTTGTAAGTTCGATCCGCTTTGGTTCTGAAAAGGTGGTCCTGCATCGTATAAGGATAGGTGATGGAGCCTTTGACCGTGGTCGAGAATTTCACATCCTCTTCGAGGGCCCAAAACTTGGGATTTACATCTTCCACCCATCCGTAAGTGGGAATCGTTATAGTGCCCTCCCATGCTTTCACCTTCGCCCAGCTCTGCCTCGGAAGCATTAAAGACAACCCAATGGACATTAGAGCTAAACAGGAACACTTGAAAATATCTTTCATAATTATCACCTCACATTTCCCCATTAAATCCGAGTCAACACTTCTGTCACTGAGAAACATCGCATACTAAAAGTTTATAATTTAAGATCAACTGCAAAAAAGTTGGTGAATATTAAGGGCCATTTTGATGTAAGCCATATAGATTTAACGCTTTAAGGCAACAGCATGTATAGGTATAATGTCATTGCTATCGGGGAGGATAGGGCAACGCGCCGAAGCGACCAGAGCGCCTCGATAGCGGCATCAGCATCTGGGCGGTATCCTTTGTGGTGCCGCCCACTTATAACACATATATGCTGTTGCCCACAATGCGATAAATCCGTCTTATTCATGGTCTTAGCCGGTGAACTCACCTTAAAGTAACCAACTTTTTTGCAGTTGAACCATAATTTATTCGTCTTTCACCATAAATGAAACAAAAAACTATTTTCTACCTGCAAATTACACAAAACTTATGGGCCTATATTTATGCTAACGATATTTATATCCCGGTCCCAGTCTTTGGCAATTGAAATTATCCGGCCCGTCTTATCAACAGCCACACTGTGTCCGCCGTATATCCGGCCCGTCCACGGTCCTCTCGTTATTTCGCCGACAATGTTGGTCCCAACGACAAAAGCTCCGGTTTTCTTTGCTGTGTTCTTGACCACTTTCTCCAGCTCTTTACCATGCCCGGGCCATTCGTTTTCCGCAGCCGCATATCCATAGGGAACGAGCAGTAAGTCCGGTTTCAGCGCTGCCATGCGTTTTAGGATTTCACTTTTATGTGTATCTGCACATATCAACAATCCAATCTTTCCGAATCTGGTCTCGACCACATCGACGCCCTCGCCAGGAGTATAAGGAGGAGTCATCAATTCCGAAAGTATATTAATCTTACGATGCTTGAGGAGAATTTGACCATTGTTGTCAATCAGTACTGCCGAATCATACAAGCTCCCGCCAATCTTTTCCACCAGACCCATACAAAGATGAGTATCATAATTTTTCGCCAGCTCACAGAGGCAATCCGAATCTTTTCCCGGAATGGAATATGCTCTTTCATGTGCATCGGGATTTACCCAACCCAGTATAACGGCTTCCGGAAAGCAGGCGATGTCCGCTCCGGTATCTTTGGCTTGCCTGATTGCATTTTCAATCCGGTTAAAATTGCCCCGGCGGTCGCCGTCAAGTGAGAATATTTGACACATTGCAACTCTTACAGTTCTCATTTGTACCAAGCCTGCTTTGCAATTACCATCATCAATATACACTGTTGAGTAAGAGATACTGAACAGCCATTGTTCGTCACATATAAAGAATTATAGGATTTATTGTCCTTGAGACAAGGGTATTAGCTGCGGCATCTTGAGAGAAGAAATGAACGAAACACAAGAAGCAACAGAACAAGACAATGGGTCAATCTTAGAGCTTATGAAAAACAAATGGGGCCTATACTGAATCAGTCGGTATAGACCCCGAATTTATGCAAATCTGCTATATCAATCCCGTTAGATATGAAAAATACGACGTTATCTAACGGGTTCAACCGCGCCCCCGTATCTTGCTTCGCAATCCGCAGTCCGCAGGATGCCTGTCGGCAGATGCCTTTCGGCAGAAGCAATGGGGGCCATTTAAATCACGGCTTACGGCGCCGGTCGATACAGACGAATAT
>JBDRTM010000059.1:0-20521 GCA_043824065.1 Planctomycetota bacterium
CTGCCGGTTAGATGTCCCATCCACCTTTCTTGAAAAGCTGCAAGCTGCCTGTCCTGCTGACCAGGACAGTTCCGACATCTTGTACTTAAAGGAAGGTCAGGTTCTGGAAGTATCTTCCCTGCCATTGATTCGAGAAGGAAGATTTGCAGGACGGGTTTGGAGTTTTCGCGACGTCACTGAGCGAAAGCAAGCTGAGGAGGCGCTGCGGAAGGCTCACGATGAGCTGGAAGTACGCGTGGAGGAACGGACGGCCGAACTAGCTCGAGCCAACAAAGTCTTGGAGTCCGAAGTCGCCGAACGCAAGAAAGAAGAGGAAACGCTGGACAAAGTTAATAAATGCTTTTTAAGTTTTGGTCCGAGTCCAGATAAGAATATAAATAAAATCGTTGAAACTGCAGGACTTGTTCTCAAAGGTACATGCGCGCTTTATAACAAAGAAGAAGGTCCTCTTTTGTGCACAAGAGGAGAGTGGAATATTCCGGAGGACTTCAAACGAGAGGACAATAAAGAAGGCCATATTTGTTATGATATTATAAACATAAAGAAAGATGAGCCAATTGCAATCAACGGTCTTGATGAAACGCCTTACGCCAAAACCGACCCCAATGTTACCAAATATAAACTCAAGACGTATGTCGGCTGTGCTGTTAAAGTCCACGGCAAAGCCATCGGCTCTTTGTGCGTTGTCTTTCAAAAAAATAGAACGTTCACTTCGAACGAGCTGAAAATATTCTATATTCTTGCCGAGGCCCTTGGCGTTGAAGAAGAGCGCAAGAAGGCAGAGGATGTTCTGGAAAAGCTCAACACGGACCTTGAATCAACTGTCCGCGAGCTGATGCGTACAAACAAAGAGCTGCAGGAGTTTGCATATATAACAGCCCACGACTTAAAGACACCACTGCGGGGAATCGGAACCTTAGCCGAGTGGTTATCAACGGACTACGCCGATAAGTTTGATGAACAAGGCCAAGAACAGGTTAAGATGCTCGCCGAAAGAGCAAAGCGAGCGGATAAGCTGGTCGATAGCATCCTCCAATATTCGAGCGCCGGACACGCCAGAGAAGAACAGGAACAGGTAGATTTGAATACAGTGCTACCCGAAATAATTTGTGAGATTGACCCGCCGGAAAATATCGAAATAACCCTCGATAACGAACTTCCTGTCCTGATGTGCAAAAAAACACACATCAGACAGGTCTTTCACAACCTGCTGAGCAACGCTGTAAAGCATATGGACAAAGAAAAAGGCCGGATCAAAGTCGGCTGTCTCGAAGAGAATGGCTTTTGGAAATTCAGTGTCGCAGATAACGGCCCTGGAATCGACCGGAAGTACTTTAAAAAGATTTTCAAGATATTCCAGATGCTTTCGCCCACAGATGAAACTGAATCCACTGGTATTGGCCTTTCTATCGCGAAAAAGATCGTTAAGATGAACGCCGGCAGAATCTGGGTCGAATCAAATCCCGGCGAAGGAAGCACATTCTTCTTCACACTCCCAAAGTCAGGCGTACCCCGGGAAGTTTCTATAGGGGCCACTTCGGAAAATATAAAATACTCAAACTGACCGATTTTTACTGTCATGCTGTCCGAAGGACTCCTTACGGAGAGCCGCAAGGCGAAGCATCTGGCCTTAGTGGTAGATATAACCGTTTCTGCGGAAGCCAGATTCTTCGCTTCACTACGTTTCGCTCAGACTTGTCCTTGAGCAAAGCGAAGGAATGACAAAGTGTCGTATATTTTTGGAAGCAAGATACTTATGATTGACAACGCGTCCGTATCGGTCAGTTTGTTTGGGGGCAGCTTTAACAAAAGCCTTACGGAAAAAATTTTATATTGACAGCACAGCCATCAGAGGTTTTAATTCTTTTTTTGTCGATATGTCGAGTCGTGCATAACCGAAGAGGGCTTTGTGGAGAAGCACAGATGGACAAAAGCCAAGAATTAGTTAATGCCGTTCTCAAATCCGCCAACAGCAGACAACCGTCGGATGATAGAAAGAGATTAACGTGTGCCGAGGCCTTTGAGCTGGCGAAAAAATTCGGGGTGGAAATTATTGAGATTGGGCGTATTTGCAATCAGCACAACATAAGAATCTGTAAATGTCAGCTCGGCTGTTTCGCATAAAAGTCTTCTGCAAAATCGAGGTTAGGCATAACTCTATTGGAGGACAGGAACGTGAAGAAGTTAAGAGCAAAATTCAAGCTCTGGCTCAGTACGAGAGATATCGAAGGTGTTTTCGGCGATGGCAAATGGCGGCTGCTTAAGGCCATCGAAAACACAGGCTCATTAACTTCGGCCAGCAAGTCGCTCAGGATAAGCTATCGAAAGGCCTGGGGCGACCTGAAAAAAGCACAGGAGAGTTTGAATATCGCTTTAGTGAAAAAACAGCGAGGCGGCATCCTGGGCGGCCAAACCGCTCTAACCGAGCAAGGCAAAAAATGGGTCAAAGCATATACGAGATTTCGTGGCGACACCGAAAAAGCAGTAGAAAAGGCTTATGAAAAACATATCAGGAAACTTGTAGATTGAGTAAAACAGTAAAGGTTAGTTTAATTCTCCCAGCTCTGGGCCTTCTGGGGCTGGCACACTTTATAGCTCGCGACTCGTGGTCCGTTGCGCGTTTGGGGCATAATTCACAGCAGTTAATCATCTTTCACGCAGGAAGTCTCGCAGTTCCTTTCAACCAGATATGCCAGGAATTCAACACCCATCACCCTGAGGTTAAAATTATTCGTGAAGCAGCGGGCAGTCGAATGTGCGCGCGAAAAATTGCGGACTTAAACAGACCCTGTGACATTATGGCATCAGCAGATTACACGGTAATTGAAAAGCTGCTGATTCCCGAATATGCCGACTGGTATATAAAGTTCGCAGGTAATGAGATGGCCATCGCTTTTGGCGAGAATCCCCACCGGGCAAATCACATCAACAAAGACAATTGGTACGATATTTTACTGGAAAAAGACGTTGCTTTCGGCAGGTCTGATCCAAATGCGGACCCCTGTGGGTACAGGGCCGTGCTCACAATGATGCTCGCGGAAAAATTCTATAACAGGCCTGGTCTTGTTGACAAAATGACGGCAAAAGACCAACAATACATCCGTCCAAAGGAAATTGATTTATTAGCGCTTCTGGAAACAGGTGTGCTTGATTACGTTCTCATATACCGAAGCGTTGCCGAGCAGCACAACCTCAGATATATAGTGCTGCCCGACGAAATTAACCTAAAGAAAGCCGATTTTTCCGATTTTTACAACACTGCTTCAGTTCGTTTGACCGGCAAAAAGCCAGGGACATTTATCACTAAAGCTGGTGAGCCGATAATATACGGCGTTACCATACCGAGCAATGCTCCAAACAGCAAGCTCGCTTTGGCTTTTTTAACCTTTTTGCTCGATACCGATTCGGGCGGGGCAATTCTTGAAAAGAACGGGCAAAGCCTGGTAATTCCTTCGCCGACTGACACTTTTGATAAACTGCCGGAGTCTTTGAAAATATTCGCGCTCCCAGGAAGCGTAAAATGAAAAGCGAAATACCAAATACGAAATACGAGCCGCTTTCGCTGCTGTTCGCCGCACTCGGTGGTATTGTGCTGCTGTTTATCATTGCTCCGCTGATAAGCATGTTTGTGAGCTGTTCGCTGCCGGAACTTGCCGAGACGGTAAAAGACGATGAAGTCCGAAGCAGCATCTGGCTTACGTTGTGGACCTCAATGGCGGCAACAACGCTCTTCGCCATTGCCGCTATTCCTTTTTCATACCTGCTGGCGAGAAAGCATTTTCCGTTGAAGGGACTTGTTACTGGCATTATTGACCTTCCGATTGTCATACCACATTCGGCGGCAGGGTTAGCTCTACTGAGTATCATGTCTCGAAGCACCCTTCTGGGAAAGGCCGCAGCCAAAATGGGTTTCAGCTTCGTTGGCAGCAGTGCGGGCATAATAGCGGCGATGGCTTTCGTCAGCATTCCGTATCTTATCAATTCTGCTCGAGACGGTTTTCTTGCCGTCCCTGAACGTCTTGAAAAGGCTGCGCTAAATCTCGGGGCAAGTCCTTTTAGGGTATTTTTGACCGTCTCGGTTCCTTTGGCAGCCAGGCCAATTTTGTCAGGCTTGATTTTGATGTGGGCACGGGGTATGAGCGAGTTTGGTGCGGTACTAATTATCGCTTATCGTCCGATGATTACTCCCATATTAATCTACGAGCGCTTCGGTGCTTTTGGTTTGAAATACGCTCAGCCCGTGGCGGTCCTTTTCATAGCGGTTTGCCTGGCGTTTTTTATTACATTGCGGCTTTTAGCCGGGGGCAAAGAAGATGCTCAGCGTTAGACGGATTTCCAAGGCCTTGCCGGACTTCGGGATAAAAGATATATCCTTCGATGTCCAACAGGACCAATATTTTATCTTATTAGGGAGAACCGGTGTGGGTAAAAGCGTATTGCTCGAGACCATAGCAGGTCTTATCCGCCCGGACGCCGGCCGAATATTTCTCGACGGAAAAGATATTACCAACGAAAAGATCCAGAAACGAAAAATCGGCCTGGTTTTTCAGAACAGCACACTTTTCCCGCATATGACGGTTTATGATAACATCGCATATCCCCTTCGCACCGGATACCCAAAGTCTCGAATCTCAAAGCGAGTAGCCGAGCTTGCCGAAGATTTCGCAGTTACTTACCTTCTTAAGCGCAAGCCCAAAACACTTTCAGGCGGAGAATCCCAGCGTGTCTCTCTGGCCAGGGCAGTGGCGAGTGAGCCGCTGTGCCTGCTCCTGGATGAGCCGATATCCTCACTGGATGCAAAATCTCGACCACAGATGCGCACTCTTTTACGGAAGATTAACACCAAGGGTCAAACTATAATACATGTAACGCACGATTACACCGAAGCCCTTTCCTTAGGCACGCACATCGCGGTTATGGAAGGAGGAACAATTGCACAAATAGGAAAGGCTGAGAAGATTTTTCAACACCCTAAATCCGAATTTGTCGCCCGTTTTATCGGTATCAGAAATTTCTTCAAGGGCCGGCTGGAAAAACCATACTACCAGGCAGGCCTGAGACGATTTAGAACCGGCAGTCTTGACTTTTCAGTTCTTACCGACAGTCCCGCCGGTGACGGCTTTGTTTGTATTCGAAGTGAGGATGTTACGATTCGAAATCCTGACTCGATGACAAGCCCAACAAGTGACCGCAATAACTTTGAGGGAACGATTGTGGATATTGTGCGAGACGGCCTTGGAGTTGAAGTCATAGTTGACATTAGCACAGGAAAACCACAAATGCAAAAAATAACGACTGACAAACCTGTAGAAGTTGCAGCACTAATAACTGCTGAATCTGCGAAGACACTGAATTTGCACTGTGGGAAAAAAATGTGTATAAGTTTCAAGGTCTCCGCTGTTAAGTATGTTGAGGAATAAAATGTTCAAGCTCGATGGAATGTTGATGATTGGTTCTGCCGGAAGCAATGTGGGCAAGACCGAGCTGGCCTGCACACTTCTTAGAAAATTCAGCAAGACCAGTGATATAATAGGAATAAAGGTTACTACTATAAAGGACAAAGACGGACAATGCCCTCGCGGCGGTGAAGGCTGCGGGGTCTGCTCTTCGCTGGAAGGCGTCTATTGCATTACGGAAGAGCTCAACAGCACTTCCGACAAAGATACAGCCAGACTTCTGTCTGCCGGTGCAAGCCGTGTTTTCTGGCTGCGCGTTCTAAGAGACCACCTTCCGGAAGGTATAACCGCCCTGCTGGATGTAATCGGCCCTGATGCCGTTTCAATTTGCGAATCGAACTCGCTGCGCCAAGTAATCGAACCGGGCATTTTCCTGATGGCCAGGAACCGCGACTTGAAACGCTGGAAAAGCTCAGCCCAGCAGGTAAAAAAATACGCGGACAAAATTGTAGTCTCCGACGGTAGCAGCTTTGATTTCGACCTCGGCAGGATAAAGCTTATAGCCGGCAAATGGATAATGCAGATGCAGGCAACGGCGATAATTATGGCCGGCGGAGGCAGCAGCCGAATGGGCACTGACAAAAGTATGCTGCCGATTAAGGGGCAATCTATGATAGAGGCAATCTGCGAACAGCTTCGCGGCTTCTTCGATGAGATACTTATAAGTGCCAATGAAGTGGACAAGTTTGCGTTTCTTGGCTTCGAAGTTATCCCGGACAAAGTGCCGGAACAGGGACCTTTGATGGGTATAGCTTCGGCCCTGGAGGCCTCGGCCAACGAACTCAATTTCGTAGTTGCCTGCGATATTCCAAAAATAAACCTGGCCTGTGTAAACAGGATGCTCACCGAAGCCCTTGAAAGCCAGGCAGATATAGTCATTCCAACCACAGGCGAGGAAAAATACGAACCGCTCTTTGCTATCTACCGCAAAACTGCGCTCGAAGCTATAAACAAAACACTCTCATCAGGGAAACGTAAAATAACCGAAGTATTCACCCTGTGCAGGGTCAAGCATATTGAGCTGGACAACACAGATTGGCTTGTGAATCTTAATACAATGGCTGATTATAAAGAATTCCAAAAACACTGATTTGATGTGCAAAGTTATACAGAAATGAAATCCGAATAGAGGTATGAATCATAATGGCCCACGAAGGTCTTTGGGAACAGCTTGACAAACTCGACGGCACCAAAAAAGCACAACGGGCAAAGTGCCAATATCTCACCAATCCGGTACGTTACATTGTTACCCTTCTTAACGCCGAGTATGTGGTTAATCTTTCGGACAGGAATATCTTTTCCGTACAGTCCGGCTCGCCACAGTCCGCGGGACACCGCCGGAAGGCGTCCCCAAGCGGACTGACGGTGGAGCCGGCGGAGTTTCTCGAACAGCTTTGCATACTTGCATATTTGATAAATGCCCAGGATTTGCCGCTCGCCGACAAACTTGTCGGAGCCGAAACCTTACCGGGCGGACAATTCTTCTTTAGAGGCCTGCACAGCCTTCCCACTAAAAAGTTAGAACAAGCCTTTGGCAACCATCCCGAAGTTTTACATCGGGTTTCGGCGCAGTTCGACGCCGAACGATGTGAATTTGGCGACGCCTCAATTCGGTTGTATGTACTGCCTCGGCTGCCGCTGACCATAGTGATTTGGCGCCGCTGTGAGGAATTCGACGCCCGGGCTTCGATACTATTCGACCAGACCGCAGCTTCTCAACTACCATTGGACGCCCTGTTAGCGGCTGTCAATCTGACCGTAGGGGCATTAGCAAAGGCCGCTACTGAGGATAGTAAAATGGCGAGTGGTGAGTAGTTGATTATATAGAACGGTTTGATTCAGCAATGGTTTTACGTTTTATGGTGGATTTATAGAAGATGAAGCTGGTTTGTCGTTGTCGAAACTTGTATCGAAACTGGAGGCTGGAAGCACGAGACTCGAGTTTCCAGGGCGAGCATCGATACGAGCATCGACAACCTTAAACGTGGAGAGATGAGCTGGGTGATATTATTGATGTGGAAGACATACTTCGCAGGAATGACAACGGGGGGTAGTGGGTATTATTAGCTCAAAGATTGCTGAAGACCTGAAAAACCCACATACAAACTCGATACGCACCCTCCGCAAATATCACCAGGTAAACGCTTGACAGTTTATAAGAAAACTGTTAGGTTGTTGGCCTAAAACGTACATTGAATCTATTTTCTCAGAAATGGGAGACCATACGGCCGATAAAAAGGCCGTTATTATATCTGTAATGCAGGGCGTAAAAATAGCAATTGGTGGTAAAGGAGGCGTAGGAAAGACCACAGTTTGTGCAATCTGGGCCCAGCTATTTGCCGAAAGCGGATTTAACGTCCTCGCAATTGATGCCGACCCTAATACAACCCTCGGCTCAGCCTTTGGCATAGCCCCACAGCAATGCCCGGAGCCTCTTATCAGGATGAAACAGCTAATCGCCGAGCGTACAGGCACCGGCAAAGACGCAGTGGGCGCATACTTTAGGCTGAATCCTAAAGTCAGCGACCTGCCGGAAAAATACTGGCTTGAAACCAACGGGTTGAAACTTCTGGTCTTAGGAGCAATTACCCAGGCCGGCGCAGGTTGTGCCTGTCCGGAAGGGGCGTTCTTGAAGGCACTGCTGAGGCATACCATATTACAACGTCAGGAGCTGGTCCTGGTCGATTTGGCTGCCGGCGTTGAATTTATGGGCAGGGCAAGTGTGCAAGGCATTGATGCCTTTGTAGCAGTTGTTGAGCCCGGAGGCAGAAGCATCGAAACGGCCAACAATATCGCCAAAATGGCCAAAGAATTAGGTATTGGTTGTGTTGGAACAATTGCTAACAAGATTACTGAGCCGGCCCAGGCAGAGGTGATAAAATCGCAATTGAAAGGTACAGTGCTTCTGGGAACTCTTCGGTACAGCCGGTCTCTCCAGGAAGCTGACCTCAGACGCGCGCCCGTCTTTGGAGCCGATGCTGAAGTTACAGAGCATCTCAAACAGGCAAAGAACAAATTAGTGGAGCTTATTTCCGGGTCTTCTTCAAAGGCCAAAAAACAATAATTGACAACGCAAGAATTTTCCATTATGTAAACAATTTCCCATTTTGGGACGTACTACAAAATGGAATACCGGTGTTAAATTTTAGAACAAGGAATATTTATGGAACCAAAAGAACGCAGTACCGACAAAGCGGCACAGGAAATGATAGCTCATATGGCCGAAGCAGGCCAGCAGAACGTCTGGGACAGACTTGAAATGCAATCACCGCAGTGCGGTTTTGGAAAACAGGGAATTTGCTGCCGGATTTGCACTATGGGGCCCTGTCGAATCTCTAAGAAAGCGCAAGTGGGCGTCTGCGGCGCCGACGCAGATACCATCGTGGCCCGCAATTTTCTAAGAGCGGTCGCTGCCGGTACCAGCGCCCACAGTGACCACGGCCGAAGCGTTGCGGAAGTATTCCTCGCAACCGCCAGGGGTGAAGCACCAGACTATCAATTCAAAGATACCATTAAACTATACAAAGTAGCCGAGGATTTAGGCGTTAAAACAAAAGACCGCTCGGTCAAAGAGATTGCTGAGGATATCGGAAAAATCGCCCTGGCAGAGTTTGGCAAGCCGGAAGGTGAACAGTTGATGGTTCGCCGGGCACCGCAGCCACGCCAGGAAATCTGGAAAAAGCTCGGTATTACCCCTCGCGCCGTTGACCGTGAGGTGGTCGAGGCACTGCACAGAACCACGATGGGCGTGGACCAGGATTACAAGAACATCATTATGCACGCCAGCAGAACCGCCCTCGCTGACGGATGGGGCGGGTCTATGCTCGCCACCGAGCTGCAGGATATTCTTTTCGGAACCCCCTATCCGGGCCGCGGCGAGGTCAATCTCGGCGTCTTAAAGAAAGACGAAGTAAATATTATCGTCCACGGCCACGAGCCTATCCTGTCCGAGATGATAGTTGCCGCCTCTGGCGACAAGGACATGCTCGCCCATGCGCAAAAAGCCGGCGCAAAAGGAATCAACGTAGCGGGGATTTGCTGTACAGCCAACGAGCTGCTGATGCGCCACGGGGTTCCAATCGCCGGCAACTTCCTCAATCAGGAGCTGGCCATCGCCACCGGCGCGGTCGAGCTGATGGCCGTCGATGTGCAATGCGTAATGCAGGGATTAGCCGAAGTCGCCAAATGCTTCCACACAAAACTGATTACTACCTCTGATAAGGGAAAAATCTTCGGCGTCGAGCACGTTCCAATGGAAGAAAAAACCGCGCTGAATACTGCCAAAGAGCTGGTCAAAATAGCAATCGAAAACTACACGAATCGCGGCAGGGTCAATATCCCCGACGAAAAGGAAAAGGCGGTCATAGGCTTCAGCCACGAATCCATTAACTATATGTTAGGCGGCAGATACCGGGCCAGCTACCGCCCCCTGAACGACAATATCATAAACGGCCGAATCCGTGGTGTCGTAGGCATTGTCGGCTGCACCAACCCAAAAGTGCCGCAAGACTATACCCATACAACTCTGGCGAAGGAGCTAATCAAACGGGATGTTTTGGTGCTGACCACCGGCTGCGCTACTATTGCGTGCGGCAAACAGGGCCTGATAAATCCGAAAAAGGCGCTGGAATTAGCCGGACCGGGTCTGCGAGAAGTCTGTGAAGCTGTAGGTATGCCGCCGGTCCTTGCCTGCGGAAGTTGCGTGGACAATTCCCGCCTGCTGATCGCATGTACCGAAATCGTACGGGAAGGCGGACTCGGCGAGGATATATCCGAGATACCAGTGGCCGGTGTCTGCCTGGAATCGATTTCTGAAAAAGCAATCTCCATCGGCCAATACTTTGTCGCCAGCGGCGCCCTGGTAGTTTTCGGCGAACAATTTCTGCCCGTCTCAGGCAGCAAAAACGTTAGCGATTATCTGTTCAGCGGAATTGAAAAAGACCTGGGCGGCCGATGGGCGCTTGAATCAGACCCCGTTAAGGCCGCTGAAATGATAATCCAGCATATCGAAGGCAAACGCGATGCACTGGGTATCAACAAGGAAACAGAACGCAAGCTCTACGATATGGCCGACCGCAGAGCGCTATCTATAGAATAAAAAACAGAATATCAGGGGACCAGGTTATCAGGTAGTGGGTATCAGGGTATTAGGTTATCAGGATAAATGCGCAGCATAAATTTGTCTTTGCCTGATTTCCTGATATACTGATACCCTGCATCCTGGTTTCCTGATGACCTGATACCCTTTGTGAAAGGTTATTCTATGTCAAAAATCATCGCATCAGCAGCCATACGTGGCGCTCATAAGATAGCCAAACAGGCCGAAGATATATTAACGCAGGCCATCAGCGAAAAAGGCGAAGATTGCAAAGTCGAGTTTCCAAACACCGGTTACTACATACCCATCATTTACTCTATGACCGGAAGAGCAGTGGAAAAATTAGCCGATTTCAAAGAAGTGATGCAGGAAGTAAAGGACTTACTGCCGCCGCCGGTCGATGATGATTTGTGGGTCCCTTATCTGGGTCAGGCCCTGGACGCCGGTATGGCAACGCTTTTCGCAGAAGAGATTATCGAGGCCTGCAAGTATCTAATAGGCCCCAATCCGGTGAACGACATTTGGCTCGGAGCGGCGGACGATATAATCCTCCGCGAGCGCGGTATCCAGTTTGTGGACGGCACCGCACCCGGTTTTGCGGCAATAGTCGGCGCTGCACCGGACGTGGAAACGGCGGTAAAAATTGCCCGTAAGCTCCAGGAACGTTATCTGTACGTTTTTATGTCTGCACACAATAACGGCACCACTTTCGCCGAACAGCTTGTCGAAGGCGGCGTACAGTTAGGCTGGGAAACGCGACTGGTGCCTTTCGGACGAGAAATCACATCAGCAATATACTCCCTCGGTTTTGCCAGCCGGGCGGCGCTTAGCTTCGGAGGCGTTCAGGCCGGCGATTTCCGACGCAATCTGCTCTACAATAAAAACAGAATCTTCGCTTTTGTTATGGCGCTGGGCGAGGTTACAGACGAATGGTATGCCACCGCCGCCGGTGCAATCAACTATGGTTTCCCCGTCATCGCCGATTCCGACATCCCGGAAATTCTGCCTACCGGCGTATGTACTTATGAGCACGTCGTCTCGAATATTCCATACGACCAGATTGTGGAAAAAGCCATCGAAGTCCGCGGCCTGAAAATAAAAATCACCGAAATAGCAATCCCGGTCTCTGTCAGTCCCGCCTTTGAAGGTGAACGTATCCGCAAGGAAGAAATGCACTGCGAGTTTGGCGGCCAGAGAACACCTGCCTTCGAATGGCTTCGCATGCGCGACATCAGTGAGGTTGAAGATGCCAGTGTCGAAGTAAAGGGAGCTGATGTCGATTCATTGGAGGCCGGCGGAAAACTGCCGCTGGGTATCATAGTTGAAGTGGCAGGAAGAAAAATGCAGCCTGATTTTGAGCCTGTGCTGGAGCGGCATATACATACTTTTATGAACGAGGCACAGGGACTCTGGCACATGGGCCAGAGGGACATTAACTGGATACGAATCAGCAACGGCGCCGCAAAGGCGGGATTCAAGCTTGAACACATTGGCAAGCTCCTGCACGCCAAGCTCCACGACGAATATTCGAGTATTTTAGATAAGGTACAAGTCAAATTGTTCACCGACCAAAAGCAGGTTGAAGAGCTTCGCAAGCAGGCCCAGGTCGTCTTCGCCGAGCGTGATGCACGATTAGCGGGTATGCAGGACGAAGACATAGATACTTTTTATTCCTGCACGCTCTGTCAAAGTTTCGCTCCGAACCACATCTGTGTAGTTTCACCGGAACGGCCGGGTTTGTGTGGCGCTTATAGCTGGCTGGACTGCCGGGCGGCATTCGAAATAACTCCCTCAGGGCCCAATCAGCCCATCTCAAAGGGCAATTGCATTGAGCCGACCATCGGCCAGTGGGACAAGGTAAACGCATTTGTCCTAAAAACCAGCGGTGGTAACGTCGAGCGAATGAGCCAGTACAGTATGATTACCGACCCGATGACTTCCTGCGGCTGCTTCGAATGTATCGCTGCGGTGCTGCCCTCAACAGGAGGAATAATGATTGTCAACAGGGAGTTTCCTGAGATGACGCCTTGCGGGATGAAGTTTTCGACGCTGGCCGGAACCGTCGGCGGCGGACAGCAAACGCCAGGCTTCATTGGCCATTCAAAGTATTATATCTGCTCAAGAAAATTTATTGCTGCTGAAGGCGGCATTAAGCGGATAGTATGGATGCCTAAGATGCTCAAGGAAGAAATTAAGGATGCTATCGCCGAAAGAGTCAAGGACATCGAACTGACCCCGGAAGAATTCTTAGCCAAAATCGCCGATGAGACCTCAGCCGCGACCGAAGAAGAGGTTTTGGAATTTATTACCAAAAACGAGCATCCCGTAACCACTCTGGAACCGATGTTTTAAAAAATACGAAATACGGAACGAAATCAAGTGAACTGAAGTGCCTAAAGTTTGAAGTGCCTAAAGTGACACTTACGTGTCATCCCTTCGGCAAGCTCAGGGCAAGCTCTGAGGCGAAGCCGAAGGATCTGGCCAACGAAAAAGAGATTCTTCGCTTCGCTCAGAATGACAGCTTTGCTGTCACTTTAGGCACTTTAGGCACTTTCTAATAAGAAATACAATATACGAATAAAGGAAAATATTATGGCACTGACAGGATTGGATATATTTAAACTCCTACCGAAAACCAACTGCAAAAAGTGCGGTATGCCCACTTGCCTGGCCTTTGCTATGGCGCTTGCTCAGAAACGCGCCAAACTCGAAGACTGCCCCGACGTCTCTGAAGAAGCCAAAGAAAAACTTGCCGCTGCATCGGCCCCGCCAATGCGAAAAGTTGTGTTCGGTACCCAGGACAATCAGGTCCAGATTGGACAGGAGACGGTAATGTTCCGACACGAGGAAAAATTTTATAATCCGACCGTTCTGGCCGTAACCGTCTCGGACAAACTTACCGGCGAGGATTTAACCAAACGCATCGAGGCCGTAAATGCACTCCAGTTTGAGCGTATCGGCATCAAAATCGGAGCCAGGGCCATAGCTCTCGTCAACGACAGCGGATCATCTGAGTCTTTTGCACAGGCCGCCGCAGTGGTAAAAGACGCCAGCAACCTTGCTTTAATCTTAGTAACCCAATCACCCGATGCAATGGCCGCAGCGGTAGAACGAGGGACGAGAGACGAGGGACGAGGGACGAATCGGCCTTTACTCGCCTCGGCCACGCCCGAAACCGCTGAAGAGATGGCAAAAATAGCCAAGGAAAATGGCTGCCCAATCGTTGCAAAAGCCGACTCAATTGACGTCCTGGCCGACCTTACCGAAAAGATTAAGGCCGAAGGCCTCGAAGATATTGTATTAAACCTTCAGACCCCGAGCCTGCAGAACCAATTATTTAATCTGTCAAAGATGCGGGCATTGGCTCTGAAAAAAGTATTCCGACCGTTGGGTTATCCGACCATATCCTTCGCAACTGACGGCGACGCCGATACCCAGGTAGCTTCGGCCATAAGTCTAATTTGCAAGTATGCCGGCATCGTAGTGCTCGACACAGTCGAACCGTATGCGCTCTTGCCTATGCTGACCGCGGTAATGAACATCTTCACCGACCCGCAGAAACCCGTCCAGGTAGAGCCGAAAGTCTATCGTATCGGCGAACCTAATGAGAATTCACCGATGATGTTCACGACTAACTTTTCACTGACATACTACACCGTGGAATCGGACGTCGAGGCCAGCAGGATACCAAGCTACATCCTCGTGGTAGATACCGAAGGCACAAGTGTATTGACGGCTTATTCCGGAGACAAGCTCAATGAAAAAACGGTGGCCGATGCTATGACTAAATACGGCGTGCAAGACCTGGTCAAACACCGAAAACTAATTATCCCCGGTTACGTCGCTGTGATGAGCGGCAAACTCGAAGAGGCCACAAACTGGGAGGTTATGGTTGGTCCAAGAGAATGCTCGATGCTGCCTAAATTTCTCCAGGAAGTCTGGAATTAGAAGTGACTAAAGTGAGCTAAAGTGAGCTAAAGTGAGCTAAAGTGACAGCAAAGCTGTCATTCTGAGCGAAAAAAGCCTTTAGCCCTGAGCGAAGCCGAAGGGGAAGAATCTCTTTTTCGTTGGCCAGATCCTTCGGCTTCGCCTCAGGATGACACGTAAGTGTCACTTTAGGCACTTTTAACTTTAGGCACTTCAAACTCTTAGCCATCTGTCCTTCCTCTCTTTACCAAAAACAATCTGCCTCTTGCAAATAGTGCTCTGAAAATCATACTAAAGGGCATAAATCGTGTCAACTGTAAAAAAGCAGTAATTATTGTCCTTGCGATTGAGGGAAAAATCCCATCAGCTGGCCTAATTCAGTTGACGGACAAGAATTTCTTTAGTAGAAGGCAAGTGCAAATAATAGACCGAATATTCCAGCAATTCCGGTGTTGGCTGCATAGAACAAAATGCTGCCCTCAGGAGTAGGAAAGGTGCTTTGCTATGGGTTATATCTGCCTCTGACGGGAAAAAATTAGCGGAATACAAACTTGAATCCATTCCCGTATGGGATGGCATGGCTGCGGCGAATACTCGCTTGTATCTTGCGACCAAAAATGGTAGAATATTGTGTTTTGCAGGAAATGAGTAATAGAGGTCTAAAAAATATGAAACGACAGCGCACCACAATAATAACGTTAATGGTCTTTTTCGTTTTGGTACCGGTGTCGGCCTTTGCCTGTTCGATACCGGTTTTTCGATACGCGATGGAAAGATGGCCTGCGGATTATTATGAGGCGGTATTAATCCATCGAGGTCCGTTGACGGAGGACGAGAAGCAGCTCCTGAATGAGCTGCGACAGTCCCGAAAGGGACGCCTTGCGGCGGAAGACTCCGAGGTAGAAGCCCTCCTGAATTTACGCATAGTGGAGATAGATATTACCACAACCACGGACGAGAAAGTTAAGAGTCTTCTATTAACGAGCGAAGAGCTCCCGGATACCCTGCCGGTTCTTGTTCTCTGGTATCCCTGGCAAAGAGGCCGGACGCCCCCCGTTTGGCAGGGCCGGCTCACGCCCTCAACGGTTGCGGCTTTGCTTGAGTCCCCAACGCGTCAAAAGCTGGCTGAGCGTTTGATTGAAGGCCAGACAGCGGTATGGGTCTTCATTGAATCGGGTAACGCCGATAAGGACAAAGCGGCTCTTCGACTGCTCGAACAGGAGCTGGAAACAGCGGCCCGCGAACTAAAAGAACAAGCCCAGTCTATGCCTGATGAGTCAGGCGTGCCTGAAGTAACATACTCATTTTCGACTTTATCTGTTTCCCGTTCCGACCCCAATGAGCGTATGCTTCTGACCTTGTTGTTGAACAGCGAGCCGGACCTTGACGAGTATTCGGATGAGCCTGTCATGTTTCCCGTATTTGGGCGAGGTCGGGCACTTTATGCGCTCGTAGGGGAGGGTATTACGACGGACAATATTCGAGAAAGCATCGCTTTCTTGGTCGGTCCCTGTAGTTGCGAAATCAAAAGGTTGAACCCGGGTGTGGATTTACTTATGGCCGCAAACTGGGACGCAGCCGCGATGCGGTTCTATGAGGAGTTCTACGAGACATACGACGAGGTGCCGGAACTGACGGGTGTAATGCCGGAAGCACCCGCTGACGCAGGCCCCAAGACCCAGGACAAAGAAATTGAAAGTGCTCCGAGTACCGAGGTCTTGGCTCCGGACAATGACCGGGCACCTGCCGACGACAAGCAGGCCCAGGCAGTCGAAGTCAAAGAGCGAAAACTTCTTGGATTAGGCATTATGGGAACGACAGGGGTGATGCTGGCGATTATTCTTCTGGTGGTTGTTTTAGGAACTATGGCTATCAGTCCGCGCAGAAAGGGACACCTGTGACGATTTGGAAACTGGTGACCAGTGAAATCCTGCATCGCAAGATGAACTTTGCGCTGGGTGTGCTGGCGGTGATGGTGGCAAGCACTTCGTTCATCGGCTCTATTACACTTTTACAAATCCATGAGGCCGATTTAGTGCAAAGAATGGATAAGCTTACGGACGACATTCGCAAGGCCATGCTGAAGCTCGGTTTTAACGTTGTCATTCTGCCCAAAGAACAAAATCTGGCTGACTGGTACGCGGAGGATTACGCATCAAAGTATATGCCCGAGGATTACGTGCATAAGCTGGCTAATTCCAGAATCGTTACGGTTCGCCATTTTCTTCCCAGTCTGCAGCAGAAAATCGAATGGCCCGAACGAAAGCGCAAGATTATCCTGGTAGGCGCTCGCGGCGAAGTCCCCAATTTACACAAGAACCCCGTCAAGCCTCTGGTACAGCCGGTGCCGCCCGGAACCATCAGTTTTGGATATGAGCTTCATAGAAACCTGGGCCTGAAGGTTGGTGAAAAGGTTAAGCTGATGGGAAAAGAGTTTACAATACACGCCTGTCATAAAGAACGCGGGAACAAAGATGACATAACAGCCTGGATATACCTGGCAGAAGCCCAGGAATTGCTGGATAAAAAGGGTCTTATCAATGCTATCTTAGCTTTGGAATGCCTGTGTACCGGAGATGCGTTGCCGCTAATACGCAAGGAGATCGCGGCCATCCTGCCCGGCACGCAGGTTATCGAACGAGGGTCTCGTGCTCTTGCGCGGGCCGAGGCCCGTACCAAAGTCGAAGAGGAAGCCAGAATCGCCCTTGAAAACGAGAAACTCTTGGCATCTATATTGACACCCGTGGTTGTGACGGGTTGTGCAGTGTGGATCGCGCTATTAGGATTTACAAACGTCCGGGCACGGCGGGAAGAAATCGGTGTTCTCCGTACACTCGGAGTCTCTGCTAAAAGTATCCTGGCAATGTTCCTCTCTAAGCATATCCTGGTCGGCGTATTAGGCGGGGTGCTGGGCTTTTGTGCCGGCGTGCTGGCAGCCGTTTACTTCAGCGCGGCTCTCGAAGGCACACGGATATGGATAACCGGTACGGATCTTTCTGTGGCTGGTTTATTAGTGCTTTCTGTCGGAGGGGCCGCCGCTCTGGCGGTCATCGCCGGGTGGATTCCAACTATGACGGCAATTCGACAGGACCCGGCAGAAGTATTGCGTGAAGAGTGAAGCGTGAAGAGTGAAGCGAGATACGAGATACGCTTCACGAGATACGAAAAAATGCTTGAGTTCAAAAATATCAGTAAGTGGTTTGATGGCCCGGAAGGGAAGGTAACAGCTCTCGATGAGGTCTGCTTGTCCGTCTCGCCGGGTGAATTCTTAGCGGTGCGCGGTCCGAGTGGTTGTGGAAAGACCACACTGCTGTTGACCGCCGGTGGTCTTCTAAGCCCAAACTCCGGGCAGGTCAGCTTAGATGGTTATGACCCGTATGCCCTGGGTCCCGAGAAGCGAAGCCAGATGCGGGCACGCATGATTGGCTTCGTATTTCAACAGTTCCACCTGATTCCATACCTGACGGTTCGGCAGAATATATTAGCTCCTTCGCTGGCCCTGCCGGCTAAAGGGGCCGGCCAAAGAGCGCAGGAGCTCGTCAGTCATTTCGGGCTGGATGATCGTGCCGGCCATGTGCCTGCCCAGCTTAGCACTGGTCAGAGACAACGTACAGCCCTGGCGCGTGCTCTCTTGAATAAGCCGAAAATTATTTTAGCCGACGAACCTACGGGAAATCTGGACGAAGGCAATGCCGATATTGTTTTCGGCTACCTCAGTCAATATGTCACTGAGGGTGGATGTGTGCTGCTTGTTACTCACGATGTCAGGGCAGCCGCACACGCCACCCGCACCTTGCAGATGGTTGACGGGCGACTAATTGAGTAAGACTAATGCCACATCACCAAACAAAGCTGCAACCGTAAGCACTATGTGGTTAATTGGTTATCCGGAAAGTGACTAAAGTGAGCTAAAGTGAGCTAAAGTTGCCCAGTTGTAGAAGCTTGTTTGTCGGTGTCGAAACTGGTATCGGACTGGAAGCTCGACGTTGGATGCTCGAAAGTTGCCCAGTTGTAGAAGCTCGTTTGCCGGTGTCGAAGCTGGTATCGAAACTGGAGGCTGGAAGCCCGAGACTCGAGTTTCCAGGGCGAGCATCGATACGAGCATCGACAACCTTAAACGAAATTGGTTATTGGATACGAGCATCGACAACCTTAAACGATGGCCATGAACATTTTAGGCACTTTAGGCACTCCAAACTTTAGGCACTCTAAACTTTAGTCCGAGCCGGGTCATTTTGCCGAAGCATCCATTGTTTTAGCTGAGCCTGCATCTTTTTAAGGATAGCCCCGGCCTCGGGCTTGCCGGCAATATTGTTAAGCTCATAAGGGTCCGTTCGTAAATCATATAATTCCTCGGCAGGGTGATGCTCGATAATATCCAGCAGTTTGGCAGCCTGGGGGTCGGTTTTGGCTTTTTCGACCCAGCTGTCCCAGACTTGTTTATGGCTTTCGGGGATGCCGGGCACTTTTGTAAAATGCGTGGTCCAGGTGTTTTCAGGACGAAGATTCAGAATATACTTATAGCGGATGTTCCGAACGCCGCGCTGAGGAAAGACATTCATATTACCGTCACGTGTATGGCTGGCATAAATACATTCCCGGAAGGTTTTGGTTTTGCCTAACAATACATCTAAAAAACTTTTTCCGTCCAAACCTTTCGGCTGCTGTCCGTTTGCGATATCAATAAAGGTTGGAGTAATATCGACAAATGAAATCATAGCATCACAGACTGAACGAGGCTTGATTTTTCCCGGCCAGACAGCGATAAATGGCACATGAATACCGGTATCATATACAGTCCATTTTGAGTGCGGCCACTCGGAACCCTGGTCTGTAGTGTAAATGAAGAGCGTATTATCCTTAAAACCATATTGTTTCAACACGGTTCTGGCTTCTCCGACGCGTTTGTCCATCGTAGTAATATCCTGGTAGTAATTGGCCATGGCCCTTCGGGTTAGCTCTGTGTCAACAATATATGGGGGCAGCTGCAATTTTGCCGGGTCATAGGTTTTGTTTGGCTCCCAGGTTACATGCGGGCTATTGTCGGCAAGAATCAGACACAAAGGCGTATCGGGCCGGTCTTTGGCATGTTCGGCAAGAAACTCGTCAATGGCCCTGATATTCAGGCCTTCCCTGCGATATTTTCTGGGGTTAGCAGGGTTACGAGGTAATTTGGCATCGATATATTCAAAACAGAAGACTTCCCTTGGCTTGGTATGATATTTGTTTGCCAGTACAATCCGATAGCCCAAACGGCCCAGATACCTCGGCAGTGACGTGATATCATCCCGGCAGACAGTGTGGTTTCCCATGCAGCCATTACGAGCAGAATGAAGTCCAGTCCATAATATCGAACGGGAAGGTGCACACGTCGGTGAGGCGGCAAACATGTTTATAAAGAGCATTCCCTCTTTTGCAAGGTTATCAATATTTGGAGTTTGAATATCTTTGTTCCCGTAACAGCCCAGAAAATCCAGACCGTGGTCGTCGGAAATATACATAATAATATTGGGTTGTCTGTTAGGATTGTTTTTTCTTGCATATAACGAAGCTATGGGCATCGGAGCACTTATCGCACCAAGGGCTCCGATCGCTGAGCGTTTCAAGAAGCTCCGCCGTGAGGCGTCCCCAAGTGGACTGCGTGTTATGTTTTGAGTCATATTTTATTTTCTCCGTTTATTACTTTGCTGAAAATAAACAAAGATTGTCATTCTGTCCGAAGGACTCCTTACGGAGAACGGAGCGCAGCGGAGTGAAGAATCTCTTTACGACTCAAGAGATGAGATTCTTCGGCCCTTCGGCTTCGCTCAGGGCAAGCTTTCTTTCGCCTCAGAATGACAGTCTATGTTTTCAACAGAGCATCCCTATTATCCAAAAAATACTTTGCGCTATCCCATAGACTGTCGCAGCAGTTTCCTTAGCTTTGCAATGGTCTGGGTGTGCTGAGGGTCACGGGCAAGGTTGTAGTATTCCCCGGGGTCGGTGTTGTGGTCATACAATTCTACGCCCTGCCTGCCCTGGTCCCATTCTGTGTAGCGCC